>WFQS01000436.1 GCA_015486915.1 Desulfobacteraceae bacterium | reverse complement strand
TCAGCATTGAGAGAAGACCGAATTTCGGGGATAAAAGTTTTCCTGTCCTGCTCCTGCCCCCTTCGATGAAAAATTCAATATTAAAACCCTGTGAAAGCAGTTTTTCAATATAGGCCGCAAATATTTTTGAATAAAGCGCAGCTCCTTTAAATGTTCTTCTTAAAAAAAAAGCTCCACCCCCTCTGAAAATCGGACCAAGCGGCCAGAATGACAGGTTTTTTCCGGCAGCAATCTGTGGACAGGGCATGTTGTTTTTAAACATAATATAGGAGAGCAGAAGGTAGTCAAGATGACTTTTATGGCAGGGAGCAAGTATCAGAGGCGCTTTTTTTGATTCTTCCTTGAGCATGTCAAGCCCGTCCTGATCAACCACAATCCCCTCAAAGATATGGTTGAACATCCATGTTAACACTCTGTCAAAAATATGAATTGTCCTGAGATTATAGTTGGATGCAATTTCCATTATACATTCCGAAGCTTCTTTGCGTACTTTAATCAGTGACTGATCTTGTTTTTCTGCATATTCTTCCATAAAATTCTGCATTTCAGGCTGAACAAGTATTTCTTCGGTGATCTCATCCCTTGATTTCAGGACAGGGCCTGTAACGCTTCGTCTCTGACGGTTTAAAGCATCCGTTAAATGAGTCCTTAAAGCATAGGCCTGGAAATCAGTATCAAGGTCTTTTATCCCGTATCCTGCAATAAATTCTTTCAGATTAATCGGATCTGATATTTCAACACAAATTTTATCTGGTTTGCGCAGAATTGCAAAAAGGCGTTTTATCCTGCCCGGCCTTTCGTTGTTTCCAAGCAGAATATCAAAGATTGTGGATGAACTGCGTAAAGGTTTTGAAGTAAAAATGATGGTCTCAGGAATGAAATATATTGGTTTTTCGCTTTTTTTCTGGAATTCGATTAGGCAATGCAGTGGATCTGTTCCTGACATGACAAATCTTTTATAAAAGCCCTTGTTTTCAAAAAGGCATAGAAAACCTGAACGTCCCTTTGAAAGCTCATTATTTATATAACCTGATGCATAAGGGTCTTTTAAATGAAACGTGCGGAAAAAATTATCCATTTGTGATACAAAAACTTTAAAAACGCGTTTCACCGGTAAGAGAAAAAAGAATTTAAAATTAAAGCACAGTTCAGGATAGGGCAGGGCGGTATTTTTTAAAATTGTATGGAAGTATAAAAAATCAAAAAGTGATCTGTATTTACCCGTATAGATGAGAACACCTTTTTCATTAAGCTGACTTAGCTTTTCAATTGTTTTTGTGTTAATCCTGATCCGGGAAAAAATTTTATTCAGCACAAATGATGTCAGCCATCCTGTGTTTCCGGGATAAAGACATGTGTAATAATCGTGCGCAGTACCAAGTAAATAATTGATACATGCAGAGTATATTTTTTTTAATTTTTCAATTGTATCCAAAAAAATTGAGACTATTTTCATTAAGATTCCTTAAGTTTGTAAACGGACTTATGGTAGTTATAGTTAAGCCTGCTTCGGGTTTTTATCAAAGGCAAAGCCCGATGGCAATATAATATTTTCATTAAAAATTGCCTTGCTTTACTTATTTTCCTGTGATAATTGATCATTTTTATAAGATATATAATAAGTTTTAAGGATAATGAATTTTAAATACAGAAGTTTATTTTTTTTAATAATTAAACTTAAATAGTTGAAGAAGCTAAGGAGGATTTGTTTATGAAGACATTGATTGGCGGAGCTGTTGCGGTTCTTTTGGGAGTCATTGGTATTGCTGTATGGTTTGGAGCGTTCATGCAATTATTAGCCGGAGCCTTACCACCGGTTCTTCTTCTTGGTGGAGGTCTTGCCCTTTATCTTGGATTTGATGAATTAAAAGATTCCTGGAAAAAAGATGAGGGAGTTGAGGCTCCTGTAAGTGATGACAAAGCAAAAATTGCTGAGCTTGAAAAAGAACTTGCAGAACTGAAAAAATAATTTTTTATTTTTTTTACTCAATTTTAACCCTATTCTTAACCCATATAATTAGTGTCCGAACGATTGTGCAGAAAACCTGTTCTCGTTCAGGCACTAATTTTTTTTTCTTGTTTGATTGCTGAGGTTGCCAGAACATCTGCTCTTTCGTTTAATTCAATTCCTGCATGCCCTTTCACCTTTATTATTTTAAAATCCTCAAATTCATGTATTAAGTTTTTAATCCTGTTGATCAGATCAAGGTTTTTTTTGGGCTTCCATCCCTTTGAGAGCACTCCTGCGCAATATGTACTGTCCGTGAACAGGCGTACTGGAAGGTCCCTTCTTTTAATTTTTTCAAGTGCCTTTTCTATGGCTGTAAGCTCTGCAATATTATTGG
>WFQS01000435.1 GCA_015486915.1 Desulfobacteraceae bacterium | reverse complement strand
TGGGGAAAGCTGGAGTTGCCATCGATTCCGTTGAAGATATGAAGATCCTGTTTGACCAGATTCCTTTGGATCAAATGTCCGTGTCCATGACCATGAACGGGGCTGTTCTTCCGATCCTTGCAGGATATATCGTTGCTGCTGAGGAGCAGGGAGTATCCCAGGAAAAACTCAGGGGAACTATCCAGAACGATATATTAAAAGAATATCTCACACGAAATACCTATATTTATCCTCCTGTACAGTCCATGAGAATTGTATCGGATATCATAGGATACTGCTCTGAGAATATGCCCCTGTTCAACACGGTTAGTATCAGCGGATATCACATGATGGAGGCAGGTGCCGATTCCGTGCTTCAGACTGCATTTACACTGGCCGACGGACTTGAATATGTAAAAACTGCCATTGATGCAGGTCTTGATATTGATAAATTCGCTCCGAGGCTTTCTTTTTTCTTTGGAATCGGCATGGATTTTTTCATGAATATTGCAATGCTGCGTGCTGCCCGTTTCCTGTGGTCAGAGCTGATGGGTCAGTTTAATCCTAAAAATCCAAAATCAAAAATGCTGAGGACTCACTGCCAGACTTCAGGCTGGAGCCTTACTCTCCAGGATCCGTATAACAATATAATAAGGACAACACTTGAGTGCATGTCAGCGGTTCTCGGCGGAACCCAGTCCCTTCATACCAATTCCTTTGATGAGGCGGTGGGCCTTCCAACCGAAACTTCTGCAAGGGTTGCAAGAAATACCCAGATAGTTGTCCAGGAAGAAACAAATATATGCAATGTTATTGATCCTCTTGCAGGTTCCTATTATGTGGAGACCTTAACCCAGAATATCATTGATGAAGTAAGGAAAATTTTTAAAGAAATTGAAGACCTCGGCGGAATGGCAAAGGCCATAGAAACCGGCATGCCGAAAATGCGCATTGAAGAGGTTGCTGCAAAAAGGCAGGCAAGGATAGACCAGGGCAAGGATGTGATAGTTGGAGTTAATAAATACCAGCTTGAAAATGAGCCGCCCCTCGATGTTCTTGAAGTCTCCGATGAGATCCGCACTGAGCAGATTGAAAGATTAACGCAGATTAAAAAGGACCGTGATTCTAAAGCCGTTAAAAAAGCCCTTGATGATCTTACAAAAGCTGCTGAAACAAATGGTAATCTCCTTGCTGCAAGTATTGTTGCTGTAAGGGCAAGGGCAACCGTAGGAGAGGTATCTGATGCTATGGAAAAGGTGTTTGGACGATTCGTTGCAACAACCCAGTGTATTTCAGGTGTTTACGCCGCTGAATGCGGAGATTCGGAGATTCTTGCATCCTTAAGAAAACGTACGGAAGATTTTGAAAAGAAAACAGGAAGAAGACCAAGAATTCTTCTTACCAAAATGGGACAGGATGGTCATGACAGGGGAGTAAAGGTTATTGCAAGCTCTTACGCCGACTTTGGTTTTGACGTTGATATAAGCCCCATGTTCCAGACTCCTGAAGAAGCTGCAAAAATGGCAGTTGAAAACGATGTGCATGTAGTTGGAGTTTCAAGCCTTGCAGCCGGACATAAAACACTGGTTCCCGGTCTTGTTGCAGCCCTTAAAAAGGAAGGTGCTGAAGATATTAAAGTTGTTGTGGGCGGAATTATTCCTCCCAAGGATTATGATGAATTGAGAAAAGCTGGTGCCGTAGAAATTTTCGGGCCGGGTACGGTGGTAACCGATTCTGCCAATAAAACACTAAATGCCATAGGAGCCTGATTTTTTTAAGGTGGAATTTATGGATTATAAAAAACCTGATTTTTATATAAAGGGAGTTCTTGAGGGGAAACGGCGCATCATAGCAAAGGCCATCACCCTTGTTGAGAGCTCCCTGCCCGGTCACAGGGCACTTGCCTCTAAGGTTATTGACGGTATTATCTCCCATTCGGGAAATTCCGTACGTCTTGGTATTACAGGTGTGCCAGGAGTTGGGAAAAGCACTTTTATCGAAAACTTAGGGCTTGATCTTGCCGATGAAGGCCATAAGGTTGCAGTGCTTGCAGTTGATCCTTCAAGCAAGAGAAGCGGAGGCAGTATCCTCGGGGATAAAACCCGCATGGAGAAACTTGCAGCCCATGAAAATGCCTTTATCAGGCCTTCTCCATCCGGGGCCACCCTTGGTGGTGTTGCATCAAAAACCCGTGAGATAATGTTGATTTGTGAAGCTGCGGGATATGATGTTGTTCTTGTGGAAACAGTTGGTGTGGGACAGTCTGAAATCAGTGTTGCAACCATGGTTGATTTTTTTCTCGTATTGATGATTGCAGGTGCAGGAGATGAACTCCAGGGTATTAAAAAAGGAGTTCTTGAGGTTGCAGATGCCATTGCCATTAACAAGGCGGACGGTGATAATGCAGAAAGGGCTGAAAAAGCAAGACATGAATTTGCACTTGCCATGCATTTTCTCTCACCTGTATCTCCTTCATGGAACCCGCCTGTGCTTAAATGCAGTTCTGTTATTGAAAAGGGTACGATGAAAGTATGGGAAACTGTTCTTGAGCACAGAAAAAAAATGAAGCAAACCGGTGAATTTGATGAAAAACGCAGAAGTCAGGCATTGGAGTGGATGTGGACCCTCGTGTATGAGGGCCTTAAGCTGAAATTTAATGAGAATCGCAGGATTGCAGAAAAAATTCCGGAAATTACAGCAAAGGTTGAAAGGGAAGTGATTTCACCAACGGCTGCTGCCGAGGAATTATTGTCCTGTTTTTAATTTTTAATAGCGGCCATGAGGCCGATCTGGATCGGCCCAGATTTGCCTCACAACCAATATTGAAACTCTTATTCTTAAAAATTTTAACAGGAGTTTCATATAAAAAAGGATGAATTATGAAGATACATGAGTATCAGGCAAAGGAATTGTTCAGAAAGTACAACGTTCCTGTACCTGAAGGAAAAGTAGCTTTTTCAAAACAAGAAGCTGTTAACAACGCAAAAGAGCTTGGAAATTACCCCGTTGTTGTAAAGGCCCAGATCCACGCAGGAGGCCGGGGCAAGGGCGGCGGTGTAAAACTTGCGTCATCAGAAGCTGAAGTTGCTGCCTTAACCGATGAAATACTGGGCATGACCCTTGTAACCCGCCAGACAGGTCCCCAGGGTAAAGAGGTTAAAAAAGTTCTCATCGAAGCGGGTCAGGATATTGCAAAAGAGCTTTATTTAAGCATCATGGTGGACAGGGCAAGTGCTAAAGTCGTTATCATGGCCTCACAGGCAGGGGGCATGAATATCGAGGAGGTTGCCGCAGAAACACCAGAAAAAATAATAAAAGTATATGTTGATCCTCTATGCGGAATCCAGGGCTATCACTTAAGAGACGCAGCCTTTGGCCTTGAAATCCCTTCTGCTGCCATGAAACAGTTTTCAGGGATGCTTAAACAGCTTTACACCCTGTTCATGGAAAATGACTGCTCACTTGTTGAAATCAATCCACTTATCCTTACATCCGATGACAGGGTTATTGCCCTTGATGCCAAGGTTGATATTGATGCAAATTCAATGTTCCGCCATAAAGACCTTCTTGAATACCGCGACCTTGATGAAGAGGACCCCCTTGAGGTTGAAGCTTCAAAATTTAACCTTAACTACATAAACCTTGACGGTAACGTGGGCAATATTGTAAATGGTGCAGGTCTTGCCATGGCAACCATGGATATTATCAAAAACGCCGGTGCCGAGCCTGCCAATTTCATGGATGTCGGGGGCGGGGCAAGTGCTGAACAGGTTGAAAATGCTTTAAGAATTATTTTAAGGGACGACAAGGTCAAAGCCATTCTCATAAATATATTCGGCGGCATCTTAAGGTGTGATGTGTTTGCGCAGGGTATAGTCCAGGCCGCTGAAAAAACAGGAATCAATATCCCCCTTGTGGTGCGCATGGAAGGAACCAATGTTGAAGAGGGAAAGAAAATTCTTGAAGCGTCGGGTCTTAATCTGACAAGTGCAGTTGATTTAAAGGATGCAGCCGCAAAGGTGGCCGCAGCTGTTTAATTTAAAAAGTGCCTGAACGAAAACAAAACAGATAATTGTTTTCATTTGAGCACCAAGGAGTTTATTGTGAGTATATTTGTAAATAAAAATTCAAAGGTTCTTGTGCAGGGAATAACCGGCAGGGAAGGCCAGTTCCACACAAGACAGTGTATTGAATATGGCACAAGCGTTGTTGCAGGGGTTACCCCCGGCAAGGGCGGACAGAAAATGGATGATGTCCCTGTATTTAACACTGTTGCAGATGCTGTTAAAACAACCGACGCCAATACAAGTATGATATTTGTTCCGCCGCCGTTCTGTGCAGATGCCATCATGGAAGCTGCCGACGCGGATGTAAAGGTTATTATTGCCATTACGGAAGGAATTCCCATTCTTGACATGCTCAAGGTTAAAAATTTTCTCGCCACAAAGGACTGCCGTTTAATAGGTCCCAACTGCCCGGGAATTATTACCCCCGGAGAATGCAAAATCGGAATCATGCCTGGAAAAATTCATATGGCAGGTGGCCCTGCAGGTGTTATGTCAAGGTCAGGCACCTTGACATATGAGGTTGTGGACCAGCTTACAAAGCTTGGGATAGGGCAGACAACCTGTCTTGGAATCGGCGGGGATCCCATCATAGGCACAAATTTTATTGATGTACTTGAAGCCTTTCAGAATGATCCCGATACAAAGGGAATTGTAATGGTCGGTGAGATAGGTGGTAATGCAGAAGAACAGGCTGCAGAATACATTAAAAAGAACGTGACCAAGCCCGTGGTTGGATTTATTTCAGGCCTTACAGCACCTCCGGGAAGGAGAATGGGGCATGCAGGTGCCATTATCAGCGGAGGAAGCGGTACAGGCCAGGCAAAGGTTGAGGCCTTTGAAAAGAACGGTATCCATGTGTGCAAGAATCTCGGGGAAATTGGAGAGATCTGTGCAAAGGTGTTTTAATTAAAATTTGTTTTATTTAATATCAAAGTCTGACTGTACGGTTTTTAGATTTCAAATTGATACATGCTTATTGCATGTTGTTGTGTTTTTGCATGGGCATCAGGTTTTTAAGTTTGATACCTATTTTTGTCGAGGTACCGATTTTCCCTGAATGTGTATAAGAGTACAAAGCTGGATTTGAAATTGTTTTAAACCTGCAGTTAAGGAGGATTAATGGAAAAATTAATTATTAACGACAAGATCAAAAAGAGCAGGATACCGGCGAGGCTGGATCTTGCCCAGAGCGGTACAGGCCTTTTTCTCGGCCTGTTCATGTGGGCGCATATGATTCTTATTTCAAGTATTCTTCTCGGGAAAGGATCATTTAACTTTGTAGCAAGATTCATGGAACTTTCATTTATCTCTGACTCCGGGAATATTCATCCTTCGGCAGTGTTTTTTGCTGTGCTTGTTGTGTTCAGTATTTTTGTCATCCATGCAGCCCTTGGAATAAGAAAATTCCCCATTTCCTGGAAAGAACATGCTGTTTTCAGAACCCAGATGAAAATACTCAACCATACAGATACCAATTTATGGTATGTTCAGGTTGTCACAGCTTTTATCATGTTTTTCTTAGGTTCCGTTCATCTGTACACAATGCTCACCCACCCCCACATCGATCCACTTATTTCAGCAGACAGGTTTATAGCATCCAGCATGTGGCCCCTTTATCTTGTTCTGCTTTTTGCAGTGGAACTCCATGCAACCATCGGTATTTACAGGCTATGCATGAAATGGGGCTGGTTTGCCGGAAAAGATGCAAGGAAATCCAGGACAAAAATGAAAATGATAAAAAACAGGCTGACCATCGGTTTTCTATCCCTTGGAGTGCTTTCATTTCTTGTATTTGTCATAATTGGTATAGGCCACAGGCACAATGTCGGGCAGCACTATATGACTGATAATCATCCGGCAATTGAGAAAACAATAGAAAATCATGACACAAAAGCCGTGGAACACGAAGCAAAACCAGTGCAAAATGAAAAAAATACACATGAGGAGTAATAGATGAAAGTTATTTATACTGATTCACTTGTCATCGGCGGTGGGATGGCAGGATTAAGGGTTGCCATTGCCTCCATGG
>WFQS01000434.1 GCA_015486915.1 Desulfobacteraceae bacterium | reverse complement strand
CTTGTAATAACATCAAAATCAAGGGGGCACATACCTGAACTGCTTGTGTGATGCTTAAGCCAGCGTGTGCAGCGGATACAGGTTCCATGATCATCTCCTTTGTGGCTTGTTATATCAAGGGTGTCCATGAGACGGTTCACTGTACCAAAGCCATATCCTAGGCTTCCCGTTGAAGAAAATCCATCGCCCATGGCAAGTTTTACATTATTAATTCCAGGTCCGGTATCGGCTGCCTCAATTTCCATGCCGACCCTGCCATTCTCCTGCACAGGACGGAACATGAGATGTCCCCCGGGGGCGTACTTTAAAAGGTTCGATCCAAGTTCATTCACCACAATGAGAATTTCCTCAGTTTCCCTCCTGTTGAATCCAATATCCATGGATATTTTTTCCGCCTCTTTCCGTGCTCCGTAGATATCGCTGGAATAATATATTTTTATTATTTCGCCGCCCATTTTTTCCATTTTATCAAAGTTATGGTTGTCCCCTTATTTACTTCGGACTGAATTTCCATTTCATCCATAAGCCTGCGTGTTCCGGGAAGGCCAAGTCCAAGTCCCCTGCCCGTGGTAAATCCCTTTTCCATGGCCTGGTCAATATCCTGTATTCCAGGCCCTTTGTCTTGAAAAATCATCAGGATACCTGTTTTGCCATTGGATTTGATCTGTTTAACCTTCAGATATCCTGAATCTGCATAAAGAAAAATATTGCGGGATAATTCCGATGCCGCTGTTACAATCCGTGCCACATCAGTGATGCCAAACCCCATTGCAGCTGCAGTATCCCGAACTGTTTTACGCACAAGTACAATATCACCCTCTGTCATGATCTTAATTTTTTTTTCATATTGATTATCCATCATGTCTCCCGAAAGGAAGTAATTTTAGCTTTCCCCATGAGCATGTCCATAGCCCGATCAGCATTCAATGCAGTAAGAACTCCACCGAAATCCAGTCCAAGCTGTGTTGTTGTGATTGCCACACTGGGATGCATGCCTGTAATCACGGTTCTGCCTCCCATAAGTGCAACCATTCGTGCTGTTTCAACAATGGTTCTCGCAAAAAAAGAATCAAGGGTTTCCACCGTTGAAATATCTAATATCACTCCCTTAGGATCATTTTTTTCCATGGCTGTCAGCACCTTTTCCTGAAGCGCCGAGATAGTTGAATCATCCGGTTCTGCAGGAATAGTAACCATTAGAATATTGCGGATTTTAATCACAGATATATATTCATTTTCCATGATTATTCCCCCTGTTTTGACCTGCTTGTGCTTGTTATTTTAAGGCCTAACTGTTCAAGTGCAACCCTTAGACCTGCAGCCAGGGAAGAACGGGTGGTGATACCGGACAGATCAATTCCAAGATGTACCAGGGTCTGGGCTATGGCCGGGGCAACTCCGGTTAACACAACCTGAGCACCGAGAAGACGTACAGCATTAATAGTTTCAATGAGATGATGGGCTGTCTGGGTATCAACAGTGATAACTCCTGTAATGTCAACAAGGGCGACTTCAGAATTTGTTTCAACAATTTTCTGCAGCAAAACATCCATGAAACGCTGGGTTCTGTTGCTGTCCAGTGTGCCGATAAGCGGGGCAAGAACCACGCCGTCCCATACCTGCATTACCGGAGTGGAAATTTCAAGAAGCTCCTCAGCCTGCCGTACAAGCTGATTTTGCATGCGTTTATAATCTTCTTCCGCACGTTCCAGGTCTTCTTCAAGTTGCAATTTGGTTTTTTCGCTGTTTTCCATTGTCTGCCTCTTTCTTTTATTATATTTTTATAGAGGCGAACTCTGAACTAAATTCAGGTTCGCCCGTGGTGGTTACCTGACTTATGGATGTTAAAAAATCATTAATTTTATTAAACATTAGCTTCAAATCCAGTGGTTTCCCCATAAATGCATCTGCTCCTGCCGCCATAATTTTATCCCGGCTTTCAGAAACTGAATATCCTGTGATGGCAAAAATCTTAATATGGGCTGTTTCGGGATTTTTCTTTATCTCTGTACAGATTTCAAAACCATTTTTATCGGCCATGACCATATCCAGGATAACAAGATCCGGCTTGAATTTAAAAATTTGGATGCCGGCTTCAAAACCGTTTGATGCAGTTTCAATTGCATATCCTTTCTTAGACAATGCCAGGTCAAGCATTTTTCTTATTCCCGGATCATCGTCCACAATTAAAATACGTCCAATACGGGATTCATATTCAATGGAAGAGTGCATCCCTTTTTTCTTTATAAATGAGATAAGGTCTTTTAATTGGATTCGATAATGACCGCCCGGAGTCTGCAGTGCAGGAATATCTCCTGATTTTACATATTTCCAGATTGTCCATCTGCTAACTGAACAAAATTTGGCTGCGCTGGGAACGCTGATGAGTTTGTTTTTCAAAAATGCTCCTCCTCAAAATGCTATTCCATTGATAAAATTTAAGCATTTTTTGGTGTAACTGGTGTAACTGGTGTAACTGGTGTAACTGGTGTAACTGGTGTAAAATTAAAACAAAGGATTTTGTTTGTCAAGGCATGCTTAATATTAAAATTAAAGCGGCAAAGCCGTAGTTGTCAGTTATCAGCACTGGAGGTTATTTTTGAAATTTGAGGATCGAAAAGTATGGAAGAGGTCTTCACGTTTATGTGCAGATTTGTATAAACATTTTTTTTGAAAGAAACTGAGCATTGTTGTCAAGGGCTTCGGCGCAGGCGTTTATGGTTTTTTGATTTTTGCCGGTTCCGGGGTAAATGGAATTATAAATGCAAATGTACTTCCCTTACCATGCCCCGGGCTTTCTGCCCATATTTTTCCATTGTGCATTTCCACTAATTTTCTGGTAAGCGAAAGTCCAATACCGGTGCCGGCAGAACTGGTTTTGACACCGCCCTCTGCCTGGTAAAATGTTTTAAAAATATTATCAAGATTTTCTTTTGAAAGACCGATACCTGTATCTTTTATGCTGATTTTTATTACTTTTATACTGACTTCCCCTAATGGATCAGGCTCATGGATTATTTTTGCACAAATTTTGATTTTCCCACCGTCAGGTGTGAATTTAGCTGCATTGGAAAGTAGATTGAACATGATCTGTTTAAGTTTGATTTCATCTGCTTTAATTTTCAGGAAATCCAATTCATCCGGTATTTCAAGTTCAAGGTTAATCCCGTGTTTGTGCAGTTTTTCCTTAACCATGACAGTGGAATTTTCCATAAGATTTTTTATGGAAACATCTGAAATATTCATCTCCATTTTTCCCGCTTCCACTTTAGACAGATCCAGGATATCATTTATAAGATTCAGCAGATGATCTCCGGCATCAAGAATTTCTTTTACATAATTCCCCTGTTTTTCATTTAGTTTTCCAAAGTATTGTTTTCTAAGCACCTGGGAAAACCCGAGAATTGCATTTAAAGGGGTTCTCAGCTCGTGGCTCATGTTGGCGAGAAATTTACTTTTAACTTTACTGGTATTTTCCGCGGCATTTTTTGCATCACTGAGTTCGGCTGTCCGTTCAGCCACGATATTTTCAAGGTTTGCATTTAATTTTTTCAGTTTCTGTTCTGCCCTGACTCTCAAAGTAATATCTTGAACAAACACCTCATAGTACAGAATATCGCCCTGATCATCGCGTACCACACGGCCGGATTGAGCAATCCATGCTGTTGTTTTATCCTTCCGCCGTATTTCCGATTCAAAATTGACTATTTTATCATCTTTTTCCATCGCCTGCCTGAATTCAATAAAACGTCCGGATTTCAGATATAACCGGTCTGCAATACCGGATATTTCCATCATATCCCCGGGTGTATCATAACCGTATATAGAGGCAAAAGAAGAATTGGCAGTGATAAGCCTTCCATCTTCAGTGATCTGGTATATGCCTTCCACTGCATTGTCAAAAATGGATTTAAAATCAGCTTTTGCCTGCTTTGCCCTGTTAGACAGATAAGACTGAAATGCACAGATGCGGGTACCAACACCGATGCGGGCACGCAGCTCTGCTGCTGAAAATGGTTTGGAAATATAATCATCCACACCTGCTTTAAATCCTTCTGCAATATGTTCTGCATCACCAAGAGTTGTAAGCATTATTATATACAGGTGCTGTAAATCTTTATGTTCCCTTGCCAGTCTGCATATTTCAATCCCGCTTTTTTTTGGCATCATCCAGTCCAGAACGGCAATTTGCGGTGGTGATTGTCCATTAAGAATTTCCCATGCTTCTGCCCCGTCTTCTGCCGGAGTCACATTATATCCCCAGCCGGTAAGATTTTCCATAAGAATAGCACGTGAAATGGGATCATCCTCGGCAATCATCATTCTGATATTCTTTTTTTCTTTGCCCGACATGATAAGGGGAACGGCTAAGTTTTCCTTGAAAGACCTGGCTGCACCAATCCTGTCCATTTCATACAATATCCTTGCACCTGCCTTGACACGTGCGCGCAGCTCAGGGCCGTTAAATGGTTTGGTTACGTAGTCATCTGCACCTGCCTCAAATCCTGCCACAACATCCTCTGTGGAAATTTTCCCGGTGAGAAGAATGATATAAACCGGTACATATGATGATCTCTGCCGAAGTTTCCTGCATATCTTAATACCGCTTAAACCCGGAATCACCCAATCCAGGATAATAATACGCGGTGCATCTTGTTTTTTCAGTATTTCCCATGCCTCTTCCCCGTCCGATGTAATAACAGGATCATATCCCCATGAGATAAGATTTTCCTTTAATATCGTCCGGACAATTTTATCATCTTCTGCAACAAGTATTTTCATCATGATAATTTCTGTTCCTCCTGAAAATTAACCAGGGCTTTAACAAGCAGATCCACCTGTTGCTGCACCTCTTTGAAAATATGCTGTGCCTTATCCATATCCCCTGATGCTCCTGATTTTTCCAGGGCAAGTGCCGCTTTAAAAGCAGGTCCTGTACCAAAGTTGCCTATTGTCCCTTTTAATTTATGGGCTGTCTTCATCACAGCCTCAGGGTTTTTAACCTCAATTGCATCAGCAACTGATCTGATAAGTTCAGGCAAGGTTTTTAAAAATATGCCAATGATGTCATTTAGCAGTTTTTGTTTACCGTCCACCACCAGAAGAGCCTGGTTTAAATTAAAAATCGGTTCTTTACTTTGTCCTGCGGTTTTTTCTGCTCTTAAAACCGGTACAACACCATTTACAGCCTTTAGCAGTTCCTTTGGCCGGATGGGCTTGGACACATAGGAGTTCATGCCCGCATCAATACATTTTTTTCTGTCCCCTTTCATTGCATGGGCTGTCATGGCAATGATCGGGATTTCAGGATCTTTTATTTCGGGGCTTTCCCCTTTACGGATTATTTTTGTAGCTGTGATACCGTCCATTTCAGGCATCTGAATATCCATGACAACCATATCAAAATCACGGGAACCAAGTATTTTAACTGCCTCTGCACCATTATTGACAACGGTTACTGTATGGCCTGCATCTTCTAACAAACCTGTGGCCACAATCTGATTGACCTCACTGTCCTCTGCAAGCAGGATATTAAAATGGCGCAGGACCCGGTTTTTTTTATTCTCTGCTTCTGCCCCGTCAGTTTCAGCAGGATTTAATTCAAGCACCTTCTGTATGGATTCAAGCAGCTCAGACTGTCTTACCGGTTTCATAAGGCTGTCGTCAAACAGACGTTCAGATGTATTGATCGTTTCAGCAAGTTTTCCTGCAGAAGACAGCAGAATAATCCTTATTCCGGCCAGAGCGGGTTCTTTTCTTATCCTGCATGCAAGCTGTACTCCGTTCATTTCCGGCATATGATAATCGGTGAGAATAAGATCAAAGTTGTTTTCTGAAAATTTCGTATCCTCCATTATTTTAATTGCATTAAAGCCGTCTTCTGCAGTTACAACATTCATATTCCAGTTTTCAAGAGTTTCTTTAAGAATAATTCGATTGGTTGTGTTGTCATCAATAACAAGAACATTGATGTCCTGAATCCTTGCAGGGATAACAGGAATTTTTGTTTTTACAGATCTGTCGCGGTTAAGTTTAAGCGTAAAATGAAAGGTGCTGCCCACATCGGGTCTACTGTTAACCCAGATTTTTCCTCCCATAAGTGTAACAAGCTGGGATGAAATGGAAAGACCAAGACCTGTTCCCCCGAATTTACGGGTAGTGGAAGTATCTGCCTGGGAAAATGACTCAAATATTATTTTTTGTTTTTCCTTTGAAATTCCAATACCTGTATCCTGTACTGAAAAATTCAAGTTGACCATTTCATTCTGAGAAGCGTATGAACCGTTTTCAAC
>WFQS01000433.1 GCA_015486915.1 Desulfobacteraceae bacterium | reverse complement strand
GCATATGGATTATTCCTTATGTAATCCATTATGGATTTTAAGAAAAAAGAAAAAGTGAATTTTTTAAATTCCAATAATTTTTCTGGCCTGCAGAAATCAAGATAATCATTGCATTTTTCTTTAAATCTTTTTTTGGCTTTTTTGTATTCCCCTTTATTGTGGCTCTGGTTTTGGTTATTAAAACTTTCTTTTTTCAAGCGTTTGATAATTACGGGAACCATTTTCTTTCTCGCTGCTACAGCCTTTTTTTCAAAAGTTGTAAAGTACTCTTTAAGACTTGTCATACCAGGGGGGACACACCTGTCGTCAGTTCCGCTATCCAAAATTATATTTTCAATCTGTGGAAAAAGCAGCCGGTTAAGAGAGAACTCTTTATTTTTAAAATTTACTGCCGTAAAAGGCTTAAAATATTCAATGGTAAGGCCATCCATTCCAACCCGTTTTTTTAAAAAAAAATTTGTCCTGTGATTAACAGGAATGCGCTTCTGCCCGGTAAGATTCAGTGCACTTGTAAAGGTAGGTACGATAATGGATGCACCTTCCGGTGTGATTTCAACTCCCAAGTTATCTATTATTGAGGATTTTATTGTTGTAAAATCTTCGTCCATACCTGCCGGAATCAGAAGTTCACCAGTATCATGCTGAATATTAAATTTTTTGCCTGATTTTTCTTCAAGGGCCTTAACTCTTTTCCTGTTTTTATCTGTTATGCTCACTGCAAAATCTCCATTTATTTTAAGAAGATTATCCAGTATTTTTTCCGAACCCTTTGGAATTTTTGTTAAAAGGCCAAACTTAGATGCATATCCATTATCGCTTATAATTTTAATGATATCTGTAATATCTCTACCCTTATGCTTCCAGTCCAGGGGATCCGATGCACTGTAAAGGGAAAATTCATTATTTCCGGTTTGAAATATTTGAGTGATAATATCCACGACAGCGTCAAAGGTGAAATGTTTTCGAACACCTGGAAGAGCCCATTCATTACACCTTCTGCAAAAATTACTGCAGCCCACTGACAATTGGACAGAACTTACATTGGCAAGCATAACTCTGAAACCTGCTTCACTTAAGCCTATACTTTTCCGCCAAGTTTCATAGTTAATAAAAACAGGCTTTTTCACCTGATCCCTCACCAGATTTACCATATATTTCTTTATTTTTGCTTTAATTAAATAAAAATTTTCACTGCAGTTTAAACCGATGATCTTATCAAATTTCTTAAATATAAGATTAATCTGATTTAATGATTTCTGGTCCATTTCAGATAAAGAACCGGAAGGGCGAATCTCAAGTTCCTTTAAGATATCACTTGCAGCTTTTTCAATTTTATTGAATCGTTTATGGTAAATAGAAGACAGAATTTCATATTTCATCGTTTCAAAATTCAAGACAGCACCTTTACAATTATTATCCTGTGATGATCCCCACAACAGCACCGGTCATGCAGGTTGCAATGGTTCCTCCAATGATTGAACGTATTCCAAGAGAAACGATTTCATCACGTCTTTCAGGCGCCATGGTTCCCATCCCTCCTATCATAATACCAAGGCTTCCCGGATTTGCAAACCCGCACATCGCATATAGCATTATAATGCGGCTGTGCGCGCTTAACGCCTGCTGTGGAAGATGGGCAAGATCAAGATAGGCAACAAATTCGTTGAGCACTGTTTTGGTACCCATCAAACCTCCTGCAATGGGAGCCTCCTTCCAGGGAACTCCCATAAGCCATGTTACAGGTGCCATGATCCATCCAAAAATTCTTTCAAGGGTCAAAGGATAGGAAAAAAAATCCGGAAACAGGCCTAATATGAGATTGATCAGATGGACAAGTGCAATAAGGACAATGAGCATTGCAATTATGTTAATAAGAAGCTGGACACCCTGCACAGTTCCCTTTGTAATGGCATCCATTGAACTTGATGCACCATCCGGAGATATGAGCTTTCCGGATGTAACACTACCGGTTTCAGGAACCATTATTTTTGCAGTCATTATGGCTGCAGGTGCACTTATGATGGATGCCACAACAAGATGTCCCATAACATTTGGAATTGATCGGCTTAAAATACTGGCGTAGAGGACCATGACAGTGCCTGCAATGGTTGCCATGCCGGAAACCATGATGGAAAAAAGCTCACTTTTTGTCATGCGGTTCAGATATGGGCGGATGAAAAGCGGGGCTTCCACCATACCGGCGAAAATATTGGCTGAGACACCAAGGCCTTCTGCCCCTCCAAGTCCAAAACTTTTTTTAAGAACCATGGAAAAAAACCGGACAATTAAGGGCAGTATCCTCCAGTAGAAAAAAAGTGATGAAAGAGCGCTCATGAGAAGAATCAGGGGCAGAGCCTGGAATGCAAGAATAAATGATGATCCCGGAATCTTTTCATTAAAGGGAAGGGCACCTCCCCCAAGATAACCAAACACCATGGATGTACCTGCTTTACTGGATTCTTCAAGACCGATAATCACATGATTGAACGATAAAAAAATCTGTCTGAAAAAAGATATCTTTAACAGAACAAAACCTATAATAATCTGTATGAAAATTCCCGCAATAATAATTCTGATTTTTACCTGCCTGCGATTCTCACTGAATAACCATGCAATAAAAACAAATACAATAAGACCTGCAACCCCCTGTAATTTCATAATTTTTCCTTAATATTATCAAAAAAACCGCAGTTCAACCTTCTCCCTGAAAAAATTTATATCATAAAGAGAATCAAAAAAAAGTTGAAGGGCCTGTTTTTTTTCTTTGTCAAGGTCACAGAAGAGAAGATCATAATACTCTCTGATTTTCAATTCATCAAGGCCGAGTTTATCTGCTCCTGACCTGATAATCTCATCCAAATGTTCATATCCTTTTTTTCTTGAGGCATGAAAAAGATCAAGAACTTCCTGTACACATTCCCTGTGCTCCATGGCATAGGAACGCCTGACAACCCACAAGGCAAACACAAAAGGAAGATTCTTTTCCTTAAACCAGATCTCTCCGAGATCCATGCGGTACCTGAAACAATTTTCCCATGGCAGAGTCAGTGCAGCATCGCCAATAACAAGAGCGGCATCAGTTCTTTCAGGGATATCACTTATATTTCTTATCCTTTTTTTTGAGAAATTTGCAGTTATCCCTCTCCCATTTAACATAAGCCTCACAAGTGCAGCTGCAGTTG
>WFQS01000432.1 GCA_015486915.1 Desulfobacteraceae bacterium | reverse complement strand
ATTTACTCAATGTGGCAAGGGTACCTTGAAAAAGACCGAACTTATAATGAATTTTGCTCTGCATTCAATATGGACCTTATTCATATCCATGTTAGTGGACATGCCTGTTTAAATGATTTGAAAAAACTTTCAAATGCTTTAAAACCTAAAAAACTTGTACCGATTCATACTCTCTCGGGAAATGAGTTCGAATCATATTTCAATAATGTTTACAGCTATGATGACCAAGTACCATTTGAGATATAGATGACAGAATTCGTATCATATATGATAAAAACAAAAACAATGTAGGATACAATGTAGGATAATGCCAGAGTTAAAGATAGAATAATTGAGTCATGAATTTACGTGAGTGAGTTTGGAAAAATCTCACACATTCACAACATCAATTATTTGAAAGGTACCAGTTGAGTTATTAAAATTCAATTGACAAGACATACCGCCTGCCATAGAATGCCTCGATAAAATTTTCACTTTTGCATAATATTTACTTCGGTATAATTTTCACTTTGGCAAACCTGATACAGGTGTCTAAGTATTAAATCCACTTTCAGGCAAAAATAAAAACAGACAAAAATAAGAAACTATTGAAACCAACATTTTCCATTCCCAATATAAGGTTGTTCATCGCCTTTAAGGTCTTTTTTAATTCCAGGTTTTACTATCCGGTATTTACAATTCTTTTTCTTGATTTTGGCCTCAGTGTTGCCCAGTTTTCCATTTTAAATGCCGTGTGGGCGGCAACCATTGTTCTTGCGGAAATCCCGTCGGGCGCACTTGCTGATATTGTCGGCAGAAAGAGACTGCTGGTTTTTGCCACATTCACAATGATGATGGAAATCGGTATTATAAGTTTTGTGCCCACGGCAGATCCGTCTATTGTCTTTGTTGTCTTCCTTGTCAACCGCGTATTAAGCGGCCTTGCCGAAGCTGCTGCAAGCGGTGCTGACGAAGCCATAGCCTATGATTCCCTGAAAGCTGAAGGAGACCCTGACCAATGGGGTAAAGTGCTGGAAATCCTCATGCGGTTCCAGTCCATTGGATTTATTGTGGCCATGAGTGTGGGAGCAGCGATCTATGACCCGGGCATGCTTGGCAGAATCTGTCATTTTTTCGGATTTACTGTCGTCTTTACCCAGGAAACAACCATGAGATTTCCTTTGTATTTAACTTTTCTCCTTGCAGTATGCGCATTTATAACAACCCTGAGGATGAAAGAACCAGAATTAACCCCATCCGGGTCTGAATCCCATTTAAAAACAAATCAATCTGAGACAAAACCAAAAACACCCGTAAGACATGCTTTCGGAATGACCATCAAAGCCGGCCGCTGGATTTTTAACACCCCGTTTGCCCTGTCAGTGATACTTTTCGGCATGCTGTTTGACAGTATTATACGCATGGTTGTAACTTTGTCCAGCCAGTACTACCGGTTGATTGATCTGCCTGAAGCAAGTTTCGGCATCATAGGCTCCGTTGTTGCCATGTTCGGGCTTGTTGTTCCAAGGCTTGCCAGGAAAATTGCAGAAAACAGATCCCCGGCATACGCCGTCTATACCATTGCGGGATTAACCATGACAGGCCTTACCCTGATGAGTTTTTTTTATCCGTATTACGGGCTGATTCCCGCTTTAATTACTTTCGGGACCATGTATTTTACAGGTTTTTTTGTAAGCTTTTACATAAACAGGATAACATCATCGGATCAGCGGGCAACTGTTTTAAGCTTTAAAAGCTTTGCCTATAACATTTCATATGGTTTACTTGGAGTTATCTATGCTCTTGTATTGAAAATTCAAAAACAGGGAATTCATTCCCAAAATATTGAAAACATTGTTTTCATTAAAACCTTTCCATGGTTTCCCATCATTTTTGCAGCCGGCTTTGTTGTATTATCAATTATCTATATTCTGTGGCTGAAAAAAGCAAAGGATAAAAAACAGGACCTGCCCCGCCCCTGAGGTGTTGAAAAAAAAATCAATTTCACATATAATGATAAATTTAAAAATTAAGGGATTATTAAACCATGATCTGGAAATACTATCCAATATGCCTTGATATAAAACGGAAAAAATGCCTTGTTGCAGGCGGAGGCGATGTCGGAGCAAGAAAGGTTTCAGGGCTTTTAAGCTGCGGTGCGATTGTAAAAGTTGTAAGCCTAAAATTTTCTTCTGCCTTTGAAAAACTGAAATCAAAGGACATTGAAATTGTAAAAAGAGAATACAGGACAGAAGATCTTAATGGAATGTTTCTTGTAATCGGGGCAACCGATAATACCGAAGTGAACAAAAAGATACACAGCGATGCCGAAGCAAAAAACATGCTGTGCAATATTGCTGATTTTCCCCAGGCCTGCAATTTTATCCTTCCCGCAGTTGTGAGAAGGGGAGATCTCATGATCACGGCATCAACTTCAGGAAGAAGCCCTGCATTTGCCAAAAAACTTAAAAAAGATCTGGAAAATCAATTTGGAGAAGAGTATGCTGATTTTCTT
>WFQS01000431.1 GCA_015486915.1 Desulfobacteraceae bacterium | reverse complement strand
GGGGTTCAATGATGTGTTTTTTACACATTTGGGCGATGGCACTTATAGCTCCTGTCCCGCATATTCCGGAAGGTTTGATTTTTGCCTTTTTTTTAGGATTTATCAATGAAAATTCAGGAAAATCTTCAGTATTTTTTATTACAACCCTGTTAACTGCACCTGGAATCGCCTGCATTCCGCATGATAAAGATGCACCCTCAAATGCTGGGCCCGTGGCAACGGGACTTGCCCTGATTCTCGGGGTTCTCAATATTGCCATGTTTGCCCATGGTGAATTTTTCATGATAGGCGGACTTGCCGCATATTACGTGTTCACCCCCATAAGTAATTATGTCACCATGCACCCCCACTCAATCATGGCGGTTATCGGTCCTTTTATTGCCATAGGTGCCAGTATGATAGTGGGTGCCATATGCGGTATGATATCGGAAATCCTGCTGTTTGGTCCTTTAAGAAGACGGTCAACGGATAATTGGGTTATGAACTCATTTCTGCTCACCGTTGGATTAAGTGTTCTGCTTGTAAACCTCCATCAGCTCATATTCGGGGCTAATTTTAAGGGAATTATCGGCTACTGGACGGGCAGGCCTGTTTCAATTGCAGGAGTTTTTATCTCAAGGGACAGGGTCATGGCCTTTATTATTTCCGCAGTCATTGTAACAATTTTCTGGTTTTTCATGACATATACAAGGACAGGAATGGCCATACGTGCCGTGTCCCAGGATGTCACAGGAGCCCAGATTGTGGGTATTGGTATTGAAAAAATTGTTCTTTTGACAATTTCACTTGCATGCGCACTTGCAGCTGTGGCAGGCGGCAGTCTTTTATTCATGTATCCTTCGTATCCCACAGTTGGACTTGAGCCTCTGTATATGGCCTGGTTTGTTGTTATTCTCGCAGGCCTTGGAAATATTCTCGGTGCTGTTGCAGGTGCATTTATGGTTGCCCTTCTCAAGGTTATTACCGTTCAATATATTGGTGCAGGATGGGATTTTGTTGTTCCTTCTGCCCTGATTATGCTGATTTTGATCTTTAAACCCAGCGGAATATTCGGATCGGATGTCCGCGGTGCCCTGGACAAATAAATTTGAAAAAAAATAAGCCAGATAAATTAAGATGAATATTTAAGATTAATGAAATTTTAAGGATAAATAAAATTTTAATAAATCAGCGATTTCTGTTCAGAGTTTACAAAATATTCAGGTATCATTGAAGGAAGAGGAGATTTTATGGAAATTACGATGACGAATCAGCAGACAAATCCGTTTGACAAAATACTTGATCAATTATGCATGACACCTGCAGGGCTTTGCGGACTTGTCCTTTTATTCATGCTTCCGTTTATACCGCCGTTCAACCAGGAATATATGTTGAGGCTGCTGATTTACTGCGGAATTATTGCAGGCCTCAGTGTGGGATTTGATCTCACCTCGGGATATATAAATATTGTAAATTTCGGGTATGCCGCAGTGGCCGGATTCGGAGGCTATACTTCAGCACTTCTCGTCATAAACATGGGACTGTCTCCCTGGATAGGAATACTCATCGGCGGAATCAGTTCGGCTGCCATGGGATTTGTCATCGGAATGATATCTCTGCGTTTAAGGGGTATTTTTGCTGCATGTCTTTCCTGGTTCTTCGGGCTTGCCGTCATGGGGCTTGCAACTAAGCTTGTATGGCTGACAAGGGGTCCCATGGGACTTCGTACACCACGGCTTTTTGCAACTGAATCAAATGAACCATTTTATTATCTCATTATTGTGCTTTTGTTTTTAATTTATCTGATCTGCAAATTAATTGTTCGTTCAAAAATCGGGCTTGCATTCCAGGCCATTGGCCAGAATATGGATGCAGCAAGGACTTCGGGCATCAATCCCGTTTACTACAGAGTTTTTAATTTTACGGTTTCCTGCGCCATAGCAGGAGTATTAGGTGGATTTTATGCTCATTATTATGGAATTTTAACACCTGATGTGATGCACACATCAAAAACCGTTGAAGTTTTAGCCATTGCCTATATCGGCGGGAGGGGCAGCCTGTGGGGAGGCGCTGTAATTGCATTTCCGTTTATATTTATAATGGAAATGATAAGATCGGGACTTGCAAATCTGCCCGGACTGAACCTGATTATCTACGCCCTGGTGTTGATCCTTGTCATGATCTATTACCCCGGCGGATTTTCATACTTTTATGAAACCCATGTCAGAAAACTTAAAAACAAAAGCCTGAGATATTTTTTCAGCGGAAAAGAACAGGCAGCAACTAATTAATTAAAAGGAGACCTGTAATCAATGAAAACCAGTGCAAGAACTATAATTATCGGTGGTGGTGCAATCGGCGTAAGCGTTGCTTATCATCTTTCAAAATACGGATGGAAAGATGTGGTACTTGTTGAAAAACACGAGCTTACCTCAGGATCAACATGGATGGCGGCGGGGAATATTTCCTTTTATCATCCAAGTTATTACTGCACAAAAATCAACATGAAAAGTATAGAAATTTACAAGCACCTTGAAGAGGAAACAGGCCAGTCAACAGGATGGCATACAACAGGTTCCATACGCACCGCAGATAATCAGGACAGGGTTGATGAACTTGGTTACTACTATTCCATGAACCGCTGCCTTGGTCTGGATGTAAATTTTGTTTCCCCTGAAGAGATGGGGAAACTGCACCCTTTAATGGATACCGAAGGGCTCATGGCCGGTCTTTACTGGCCCGATGACGGGGATGTTGACCCTGCTTCAGTAACCCAGGCCATGGCAAAGGGTGCAAGAAGTTATGGTGCTGAGCTTAATCTCCATACCATGGTCACCGGTATTGAACAGAAAAAATCAGGAGAATGGCTGGTTAAAACGGACAAGGGAGAGATAACCTGCGAATCCGTTGTAAATGCCGGCGGACTTTGGGCACCTGAAGTTTCAAAAATGGTCGGCCTTGAAATTCCTTCCATTGCCATTGCCCATACCCATATCCTCTATGAGAAAATAAATGCCGTTGAAGAAAGCAAAACCATGCTTCCTTTGATCCGGGACCCTGATAAATCGATTTATTTGAGGCAGGAGATGAACAGCCTTATTCTCGGCATGTACGAGGAAAAGGGGCAGCAGTGGAAAAAAGACGGTGTTCCCTGGGATTATGCCCAGGAAGAGATCGTCCCTGATATTGACAATATTTCAAACCGTATTGAAGCTGGAATAGAAAGATTCCCGATTCTTGGAGACACCGGATTCAAGCATGTTACAGCAGGTCCCATAACATACACACCAAATGGGGATCCCCTTGTGGGCCCTGCATATCCCCTGAAAAATTTTTACCAGGCCTGCGGTTATAGTTTCGGGATCACCCAGGCTGGGGGTATAGGACATTATCTTGCAGGATGGATCATGGAAGGCGAGCCTGAGCTTGATCTGTGGCATGTTGATTCAAGAAGGTTTGGCTCATATGCAAACTGGGCTTACAACCATGAAAAAATTGCAGATACATACCCAAGACTTTACTCAATTTTCTTTCCAAATGAGTTCAGGGATGCAGCAAGACCCAACAGGGTAAGTCCCATATATGAGTATGAAAAACAGGCTGGTGCGGTTTTTGGTGATTATTACGGATGGGAATGCCCTAACTGGTTTGCGCCGGAAGGCGAAGAAAAATATGAGAACCCGAGCTGGAGACGTTCAAACGCATTTGAGCATGTTGGAAACGAATGTAAGCATGTGATGGATCATGTTGGAATTATTGATCTGACAAGATTTGCAAAAACAAAAATTTCAGGCTCCGGTGCTTTTAAATGGCTCAATCACATGACCTGCCAGAAAGTACCGGAAAAGGACGGGCAGATAGCGTTGTGTCCCATGCTTGACCACAACGGCAATTTTAAAACCGACATGACCATAACAAGAATCAGTGAAGATGAGTTTTTCTGTGTAACGGCAAGTGTCGGGAAAAGACATGATCAACACTGGATGATTTTAAATCTTCCCGATGACGGTTCCGTTGTCATGGAAGATTTGACTTATAAGATGGGCTGCCTTGTGATTGCAGGCCCTGACAGCCGCAATGTGTTGTCAAAAATTGTTTACGGTGATGTTTCAAAGGAAACTTTCAAATTTTCCACAAGCAGGGAAATTTATGTGGGACGGACAAAATGCAGAATAAACCGCATGAACTATGTTGGTGAGCTGGGGTTTGAGATTTTTCATCCCATTGAGCAGCAGATTCCGGTTTATCAGGCCCTTATGGAAGCGGGAAAAGAATTTGATATTAAATTGATCGGTATGCATGCAATGGATTCCATGCGTCTTGAAAAGGGGTATCTTGCCTGGAAGAGTGATATGAATGTTCACCACAGCCCCCTTGAAACCAATATTGACTGGACAGTAAAACTTGACAAGGATGATTTCATCGGCAAACAGGGAATTTTAAAACACAAGGAAAAAGGAATCTCACTGAAACTTGTATGCCTTGTTGTGGATGTCAAAAATTC
>WFQS01000430.1 GCA_015486915.1 Desulfobacteraceae bacterium | reverse complement strand
TGCACGTGAAGATATCATACCATGATTTCAGCCTTGATAAGGCGGAAGATTCCTGGGAATTTTACAAATACAAAAATAAACAGGGAAATCATTATACCCATCTTGGAAATGAGTTTGATTTTGAATTAAAGTATCATTACCTGAAAAATCTCCAGTTCCATTTTATTTATGCATATTTTAAAGCAGGTGATTTTGTAAAAAACAATGTGGAAGATAATAATGCCTCTACCTTTTTTCTGGAATGCACGTACAAATTCAAAAAAGATTTCATCAATCCGTTTAGTTAACGGTAAAATTAAGCCAGCACGGAGCAATCGTAGGTATTTTGGGTGTTTTTGCCTTTTAGAGGCTGTTTTTTTGGGTCATAAAGTGGGTTTAAAGCTTTGCTATGGACAAGATTAACCTGATTCTACTCCAGCTTTATGCGCGTCAATTATTAATTTTTTATCTATGGTTAATAATTTGGCGCTGTTTCGTCTTGCAAGTACCACATAGAGCATATCATATATTGGATGACCCAATGTGCATCCAAGCTTAAAAGATTCACGATACAATTCGATCTCGTTTATATATTCGTCTGGTAATGCAATGGCTTGCTCTATATCCCTTTCACAATCAGGATAGGGATAATCGGCAAATTTTTGATATTTCCAGAATACATTATTCACTTCCGCAATAAATAGCGTTGGCGCAATTACCCAATCTGCTTCTCTGACAACCTCTGCCAGGCTCTGCGCAGAATCTCTCTGCAAGACAATTTCAACAGCCGCACTTGTATCCAGAACAAGTATCAATGTTCCCGATCCTCCCTGATTAGCGCTACAGGATCAAAAGACTTTGATGTTTCAGGTAGAGATTTTTTTTCTATTTCCTGCAGCAGAGCAGCTCGGCGTGATTTGTTTGATGGGGAGGTGTTTAGACCTTTTGCCAGTATGGAAACTGCCTCTTGTGCCAGGCTGCGGTTTTCTGCCCGTGCTTTTTTTTGCAATAGGTGGTAAATATTGTCTGGTAACTCCCGGACTTGTAATGATGGCATTATATCCTCCTGTTTTAGACAATTCTGATTACAGAAAATATAATAATGCATTTTTCATCATAATGCAAGTGAAGGTAACATAACTCAGCCTTGATGCGTGAACAAATAAACACTACAATAATAATGACTTGGAAAATAAGAAAATAACCTTTCGCATTAATTCAGCCAAATCAAACTCTAACCCATTGATATTAGATTAATAACAGGGTATGACCATGATAAGTCTTTGATATTAAATAAGAATCGACGTTCCGTTTGTTTCGGCATTGGCATGAAGCTGTTGATAGACATGAATCTTTCCCCACTGCGAGCCCGCATTCTTCCTTTACAGGCGTAATCAGGAATCCAAGGAACAGAACAACGCCATTCACTCAGATGTGCAGGATCGTGCGGTTTGAGTTTTTTACCAGTTTTTATGTTTACTTGCCATTTACAAAGGCCCGTTTTCCCTGCCCACTGGTGATGACGGGCGTTGTGCCTTCCATAATTCCCCGGTCACCACTTCGATGCCGGGGAGTATTTCAGTTAAAGACGTGTAAACTCATCCGCGCAGTATTCTTCTTGAAGCCATTCCAAGCCTTTCTGCGTGACGTAGATCTGTGGGTACTCTTTCGGTCTTTGTACTCTTTTTTAATCCTCTTATTCTATTCTTTTGTTCCCACACAGGGCCTTTCAAATGCCTCCATCCAGGCCCATGGCCTGTAATAAGGCTATCTGCAATCACTATACCCTCCACCTTTAAAAATATTTTTTCGCTTGATCTCTATACCATTAAAGCGTATATCTAATTTCATGAAGACGTGACTGGCCTATTCTGTGGGCGCGGTCAGATGCCTGATCCTCCACTGCCGGATTCCACCAGGGATCCATGTGAATAACATAATCTGCTGCGGTGAGGTTTAAACTAAAACCGCCTGCCTTGAGGCTGATCAGAAAAAGATCACCCATGCCGCTTTGAAAATCGTTTATTCTTTTTTTCCGTTTTTTTGCCGGTGTTGATCCGTCAAGATACTGGTATGCAATTTTTTTTGAATCCAGAAATTTTCGTAAAATACTGAGGTGGCCTGTAAATTGACTGAAAACAAGGGCTTTATGCCTGTTTTCAATAAGGTCATTGACAATATCGCCAAAACCTTCAGCTTTGAACTCTCAATGCGTAACCGTTCACAGTCCATTATTAATGTTCCCGAGGCTTTGAACCATTGCCTGTCCTTTTTAAGACTTAAATTTAAATTGTTGAACGACACCTCGGATCTTACCTTTATTTTTTCTCCCTGTGGCCATTTCAAAATAAGAATTTTTTTATCAGCGCAGTTCGTAAAAACCGCCCTTGCTGATCTTCAGCTGCCGCACGGTTATAGCATAAGTTATGAAGGCGAGATCAAACCCATGAACGAGTCTTTTACACGTCTTGGCAAATCTCTGGCAT
>WFQS01000429.1 GCA_015486915.1 Desulfobacteraceae bacterium | reverse complement strand
ATTTTTTTTTGTTTGGTGGTGGTGTGGTGGGTAGGACGTCCGCCCGCCCCCCTTGCATGTGTGCAGGGAGGGACGGAACGGAAAAGTTTTTTCGGTGTGGTGCGGTTATTGTGTGTTATTGTTATGGATAAAAATCAATACAGGTTTCAATTAAAGTATCAAAAGCATCATCTATTGTCTGATATTCACCGGCAGGCTGAAAATCAATATACAATGTAATAGTCCGTACAGGTTCATTGTCAACCTGAATCCAAGTACCAGAAGCCCAACCATCAAATCTTAATTTCATACAATCCCCCTTTATTTTATTTTTGTTAATCCTGACCGATCAAGAGTCTGTAAAATTTCTTGATAAGCCTGAATTTTCCCATCGGAAAAATAATCAGGCACAGAAGATCCAGCCTCTAACATTTTTTTTTGTTCTTGAGTAAATTGAATTGAATCTAATATATCCAATCTTAGTGCTGTAATAGCTTCATGTAACAATTTTAAATCCTCATGCATAATTAACCTGCCTTTTTTAATTGTTGTTGTTGTAATAATTCATCTTTTGCGGTTATAAATTCAAAATCATTGCGATCTTGAGTAAGATCAAGAATTTCACCCCTAAGATCATAATGTAAAATATGCGCCCATTCATCTTTTGTAAGATCTGCGAAATATTCAGAAATTGCGTCATTTTCTTTGATTAATTCTGAATCTGAAAGCCATTGTAAACCGAAAAAAGCATTTAAACCATGAGTCGGAAAAAACTGTTTTTTGCCTTTCATAGTTATTGCATACTCATAGAATTTTGATTGATATAATGAGCTTTTTTCATCTTTGAATCTAATAGCATCAAGCATGCCGAACGGCGTTATATTGCCATTTTTTGCTATCTTAGTGATACCTTTTGTAGCTTCTTGAGCTAACGTCCAGGTCTGCCCCTCAACTTTTGTGATATAGCTTGAAATCCGGTCAAATCCGTCATCATCTGTAATTTGATCTATCTGCACAGATCGACGGTAAAAAGCTTTCATATCTGATATTGTACCACCTGCTTTTTGAAAAGCGATAGAAAACGCCATTACAATATCGTCTCTATATTTTTTTAGTTGTTCAACGGAAGCCCGAACAGCGAAATGGCATTCATGCCGGTGCGGATGCCATCCATTTTGACCATACGTTATTTCTCTACCTGTATATGAACCGATTGAACATAATTCACTCATAATAGTGCGCCAGACTTTGTATTTTGTGCGCTGTGGCTGTTGCTTCATGATTCTAATTGCTCGATTTTGTATAGACAAAACATCTTGCAAAGACTGAAAAATATAATGCGGTGTCGTGAAAGTAATCATCACGACCGTGTTACAGTCGTCTTTTTCACGCCATAAATTTATAGCTTGTTGAAGCTGTTTTTTCCGTCTTTCCGAAATTACAGAAGCACAGACCGGACAAGCCCAGACTGAACCACAGGTCTGTAACCCTGAATAATGAGCTTTTTTTGATGTTTCTTTTTTTCTAAGAATAATATTTGATGATACTTTGGATTTAACACGGAAACAATTTTCAATCCGGGCAGGTTTTGATTTTTTATCTCTTTTTTGAAAATGAATTTTTTGCGAAATTCTTTGATTTTTGAACCGATCAATGATATTCATTAAATACCTTTAAGGGAAAATATCCCTTTTTTTTGTTTAGAAAAAGAGACCGAGGGTTGCAGCCCTTTGACAGTCTCTTTTTTTTTATTTCAATTTTGGAGATCAATCACAAGTTTGTTGTCATCTTGAATTTTATAACTTCCAGACTTAAAAGCCTTTCTAACCAAATCAAGCGCATCAACCCCAACCATAGCCATTTTTAAAAAACCGGAACATTCTAATAATCTTATATCATCAAGACCGGAATCTATTAAATTTCTGACTAATTGAGATCTGTTAGTTTTCATTTTTTTTGCATATTTATCAACAATAGCAATCGTTTCTCTGTCAATTTTTACTGTTAATCTGAAAATATCATCTTTTTTTATTTTTTCTTTCGTCATTTTATGCCCCCTTTTTTTTATTTATGTTTAGGTCTTAACTTTTATTTCAAAAAAAGTCAAACACTTTTTTATTTTTTTAATCTTTTTTTTCTTGAATCCTGAAAGCCCCGCCATTACAGGACTGTTCCGTGTATTCGCATCTTTACCAAGGGCAATTTAAAATTGACTGTTTCAGGACCTGATTTAACGGCTCCGGCGTAAGAAGCCACGAGCTCATTTATTCAAAAAAACACTAATATTTGCATACTAAAAGTCTGAAAGTTGAGGACGCTGGATTGCCGTTGATTATTCAAAAATCTCAATATCCAGATCGCTATTAAATTTAAGGAGAAAATATATTTTTATTTCATTTTTTCGAGTCGGCAGCTGGCGTGGGGAAAAGATCTTTTGTGATCGCTGAGGGGAAAGCGTCAGGCTGTATCGTGCGCATTTTTCCTGCGTCAACAGGTCAGGGCACGGGCACTATTATTTATATGCGGCGACCTACGCAAGGAAACGAGCCGCCAGGCGCATTATAACGATCGCTGTAGGATATGAAGTGTAAAAGGTAATTGAGCATTTTTTTTTGTTTGGTGGTGGTGTGGTGGGTAGGACGTCCGCCCGCCCCCCTTGCATGTGTGCAGGGAGGGACGGAACGGAAAAGTTTTTTCGGTGTGGTGCGGTTATTGTGTGTTATTGTTATGGATAAAAATCAATACAGGTTTCAAT
>WFQS01000428.1 GCA_015486915.1 Desulfobacteraceae bacterium | reverse complement strand
TTCAGGACGGCATCCCACAAAAACCGAAATAAAAAAATACAAACTTAAAATTTACAAATGGGCAATTGACGGGGTTGCCGCCGTGACAAATCCAAAAAACAGGGTTAAAGCACTTTCCACGAAACAGCTCCAGGATATTTTTTCAGGAAAAATTGTAAACTGGAAGGACCTTGGCGGTGTTGACAGACAAATTGATGTATATACAAGGGATAAATCAAGTGGAACGCGTGCTGTGTTCTGGAAAAAAGCACTGAAAAAATCAGATATAACAGATAAGGCAAACGTGGTTGTCTCCAATGGAGCAATGAAAACGGCAATAAGAAATGACCCCTTTGGTATTGGATATGTTTCAGTGGGATTTATTGACAATCATGTAACTGCAATTACCCTGGACGGTATCAAACCTGATATGGATTCAGTAAAAAGCGGTCGATACAAAATAGCAAGGGGGCTTTACAGCAACACAAAGGGTGAAGCAAAAGGGCTTGCAAAAAAATTCATTGATTATCTTTTGAGCCCTGACGGTCAGAAGCTTGTTTTTAATAAAGGTTTTATTCCGGTTAAGTAATGAATTTTAAAGAAAAAATTGCAAAATTTATATTTTTTTCTTCTTCAATTCTAAGCGCAGGCGTTATTTTTTTTATTTTGGGCTTTATGATTATTCTTGCCTTTCCGGTTTTTTCCAAGGGATTGTTTTTTGATATGCTGACCGGGCCATGGTCTCCGGATCATGGCCAGTTTGGTATTTTGCCCATGATTTCCGGCACTGTATGCATCGCAGGACTTGCCGTTTTTATAAGTATTCCCATAAGCCTTGGATGCTCCTGCTTCATATTCCTTGTGAACCCGGGCAGAACAGGAAAATTTTTTAAAAAAATCGTTGAAGCCATGACTGCTGTTCCAACGGTGATTTACGGATTTACCGGAATTTTCCTTCTTGTACCCCTTGTCAGAAATTTATTCCAACATGGATCCGGAATGTGCATCCTCTCCTCTGCAATCATGCTGGCACTTCTCATATCTCCCACAATGATCCTTTTTTTCATCCAGAGTTTTTCCCTTGTCCCGAAAAATTATCTTAATGCCGTGGATGCCCTTGGCGGGAATATGTCACAAAAGTTCTTATATGTGATAATACCCAATGCGTGGCGGGGAATGATAACGGGTATTATACTTTCATCGGGAAGAGCACTTGGAGACACATTGATTTCTCTTATGATAAGCGGCAATTCCACGGCTTTTCCCGGCTCTGTCATGGATTCGGCAAGAACTTTAACCGCCCATATCGCCCTTGTCATTGCAGCGGATTTTAACAGTATAGAGTTTAAAACAATTTTTTTAAGCGGTATCTGCCTCTATGCAATGACCTGCACAGGTGTAATTCTTGCGAGGATTACAATGAAAAAACAAAATTTTCAGCGAAATAATGAAATCTGAATTATCCGATAAAATTCTTAAATATTTTTCATGGTGTTGTACCATAATACTGTTGTGCTCATTGTCTGTTATAATCGGGTTTCTCATCCTTAAAGGATATAAATCCATTAATTTAAATCTTGTGTTTGCCCACACCCCGCCACTGGATGCAATACTTCTGAGGACACAGGTGTTTGACGGTCTTTTTCCTGCCATTGCCGGAACTTTGTCTTTAATCACTGTTTCCATTTTATTGGCAGTACCTGCAGGCCTTGCAACGGGAATATTTCTTGCGGAATACTGCCCTTTAAAAATCAAATGGCTTTTTAATCTGCTTTTTGACATACTTGCAGGAATTCCATCCATTGTGGTGGGGTTGTTTGGGCTTTCAATCACAATATTGCTTCATCACTATTTTTCTGCAAAACTGTTCCCGTGTCTTTTAATTTCCGCCCTTTGTCTTGCCTTTCTTGTCCTGCCCTATATAATAAGAACCACCCAGATATCACTTGAAGCTGTTTTGTTCAGTGTACGGGTCACAGCTCCTGTTCTCGGCGCTACAAAACTGCAGAATATTTTCTTTGTGCTTTTACCTGCATCTCTTTCAGGAATAATAAGCGGTATTATTCTGTCAATAGGGAGATGTGCGGAAGATACGGCAGTGATAATGCTCACAGGAGCAGTTGCAACGGCAGGTGTTCCAAAATCGATTTTTTCAAATTTTGAAGCTCTGCCCTTTTATATTTATTATATTTCTTCACAATATACCGATGATAAAGAGCTGATGACAGGTTTCGGGGCATGCCTTATTCT
>WFQS01000427.1 GCA_015486915.1 Desulfobacteraceae bacterium | reverse complement strand
GGCTCGGAGATGTGTATAAGAGACAGATTTTGTCTATTAAAAAGATATGAAATTTACTTTAAAAACGCCACAGGAAACTTTAGAAGATCTCGCTAACCGATTAAAAAAGTTGAGGCTTATCAAAAAATGGAAACGATCTACTCTTGCAAAGAGATCCGGAGTTACAGAAGCTTCTTTAAAAAGATTTGAGCAGACAGGCAAAGTCTCACTGGAAAACTTTGTAAAGTTGGTTTTCACTTTGGGTCGAATTGATGAGCTGGACACATTATTGAGACCTCCCAAAGCTCGCTCAATCGCAGACCTGGAAAAAAATAACAACCCAATTTCTAAAAGAGGAACCATTTGAAAAAGCTGCATGTTTTTTTTCATAGATCAAGAGAAGACAAGTTCCTCGTAGGGGACTTAGCCGAGACTCAAAATAGAATTTTTTTTGAGTATGATTCATCATTCCTTGATAATCCTTTGTGGCTGTCTCCATACAAACTGCCACCTGAACCAGGTATTCACGAACATACTGATAGGCATTTCGGCCCCTTGTTTGGTTTGTTCGATGATTCATTGCCGGACGGTTGGGGATTACTTCTCATGGATCGTTTTTTTGAAAAAAACGGTGTTGATATTGACAAAATCTCTATTCTGCACAGGCTCTCTTTTTTGGGAAAATCAACAATGGGAGCGCTTACATACGAACCGGCTGTAAAACATAAAAACGATGATAACCTTGTTGACCTTCAGGCTCTTGCAGAACAATCCAGACAAATATTAGCAGGCGAAACAACAGAGGTGCTTCCCCAACTTATGAAAATCGGAGGAAGCCCTGGTGGAGCCAGACCAAAAGTTTTAATAGGGATAAACAACAATGGTCAGATGATTTCTGGTGAAAACGATCTCCCTAAAGGTTTTGAGCATTGGATTATAAAATTTAATTCAAAAAACGATTTTCCGGATTCTGGTGCAGTTGAGTATGCCTATTCGCTCATGGCTGGAGATGCCGGTATTTTAATGCCGGAAACACAACTTTTTAAATTAAACTCAGGAGAAAAATTGTTTGGTATAAAAAGGTTTGATCGGAAAGAGAACCGGAGATTTCATGTTCATACCTTTGGAAACCTTATTCATTCCAATTTCAGAATACCTGAATGTGACTATAAAACGTTCTTAAAAGTAGTTTTGGATCTGACAAAAAACTATCAGGATTTCAAACGTGCTTTCCATCAGATGGTTTTTAATGTCATGGCAAACAATCGGGATGACCATGTGAAAAACTTTGCTTTTATGATTACTGAACATCAAGAGTGGACTCTTGCACCGGCATATGATCTTGTGTATTCCAAAGGCCCCGGTGGTGAACATTCCATGTCTTTGGCGGGAGAAGGCCGCACTCCTGGTAAGCAGGAAATAATTAAGCTTGGCAAAAAATTTGGTTTATCAATAAATAAAATCAACGATTGTATTGAAAAAGTGATGATAGCTGTAAAAAAATGGACAAATTATGCCCAAACGGCTGGTGTGACCGAGCAAACCAAAGATTATATTCAAAAAAAAATTGATAGGAATATGTCTTTTTTGCTGTGATGATTCCGGTTCTGTTTTTGAAAATGAGACCGAACCTCCCCGGCCCTGATTGTACCCCAAATAGTTTTTCAGGCTGGCTTTCCAACTTCCGGGTTGTCAACAGCCAACAATTCTGAAATTAAATTTTCTATAACATCGTTTTTACCGTGATGAAAAGAATCGTATTCCATTGTTTTTTCCCGGCGTAATTCAACTTCTTTTTTGATTCCACCGGGATATTTTTTGGCTAACAATTCAAGTGTATTAGAAACACCAATTTTTTTATAGAAAATCAAAGATAATTTGACGGTAGTCTTAAGATATAATATCATAAGTCCAAATATAGACTTATTAAAAGGATAAAACAATGGCACAACCGCTATTAGAGAACCAGGAATTAAGTATTCCCCAGGTCATAAAATCTCTTGAGAAAGGTCTTCCTGTCTCCAGATTTATGAAAATTAGACAAAGCTTAAACATGCCTGATAAAGACCTTGCCAAGGTGATTCGATTACCAAAGAGCACATTGGCTGCAAGGAAAAAAAAAGGCAAGTTCAGTTTTGAAGAATCGGAACGGCTTTATCGTGTGCAGCGGCTTCTTGAAAAGGCAATTGACGTATTTGGAAATGTTGAACCGGCTCGAAAATGGCTTAAAGAAAAAGCCTATGGGTTAGGGAATGTCTCTCCGTTGGAGCTTGCTGGCACCGAAGTTGGTGCCAGGGAAGTGGAAAATCTTTTAGGCCGGATTGAACACGGGGTTTTCTCTTAATGAAAATCACGTCATACCGTCTGGTCAAAGAAAAGCATGCCCGCAGAGCTTTTGACGGTGAGGGAGCTCGGCTTTACGGGGGCCGCTGGAACAGCCAGGGGGGTTCTGTTGTGTATACTTCGGATTCTCTGGCATTATGTTGTCTTGAGATTTTTGTTAATCTTCCGTCATATGACCTGCTTAAAGACTTTGTGTACATCAAACTTTCTTTTGATGAAAAACTTGTCCAGGATGTAGATCTACGTGACGGCTGGAATGACAGGCCTGTTTCTAAAGTATCCCAGAGGATAGGGGACAGGTGGATTCAGGAGCAGGGATCTGCTGTTTTAAGAGTTCCAAGTGTTATTATTCCGGAAGGCAATAATTATCTGATAAATTTTAACCATCAAGATTCTGAAAAAATAGAGATTGGAGTTCCAATGCCTTTGGATTTTGATCCACGATTAAAAAAATAATAGACAGATCAGATATTAAAGGCAGGGGCCTTCCCATCGGTAACCTTACAAGCCAGTTCTTTGCCAATGTATATCTTGATAATTTTGATCATTATATCAAAAACGGACTTGGTATTAAATGTTACCTTCGTTACATGGATGATTTTTTGATTTTTGGCTGGTCAAAAAAACAGGTTGAATTCAGGCTGCATAAAGCGCAACAATATCTTGAAAACAATCTTTATCTGAAAATCAACGATAAAGCTCTTTATCTTGGCCGGAGTAAATCCGGTATCAGCTATCTTGGCAGGAGAATATATCCCGGAACCATAAGAGTGAGAGCTGAAAACAAACACAGGAGTTTAAAGCGAATCAGGAATAAAATAAAATTGTGGCAGAACGGTAAAATCAACGATGATGTTCTGATATCTTCCATGAATAGTGTTATTGCGCATCTTAACAGTTTTTCAAATTCAAGATGTGCTGCAGGTATGGATGTTTTAAGTCAAAAGGCGGTTCCAACCGCGTGAACCGCGGCGGCAGCTGGAACAACAACCCGGGGAACGTTCGATGCGCCCTCCGTAGCGGGCGCGGGCCGGCCGACACGCTCCACGTCCTGGGCTTCCGCTTCATCAGGAAGAATTAAGTTTTGATTTTTTACTTTTTTACCTTTTGGAAAGATTTTTTTAAATTCTGGGGCGTGTCAGCAAGGCACCCTGCACAGGGTTCATAAATGGGAGCGTTGCGCAGCAGCGGACATATGAAGCCTGCACAGGGCGCCGGTTTTGAATCAGGCAATGAAAGATACGGGTCTGTTTTTATTGAATATGAAGACATTATTCTTGATCATGAAAACAAGACAAAAAAGAATAAATCGCCGGAGCTGAACAAGGCTCAAAAACTGCTGCTGGACAAATTGTTTGAAGTTCGGCGCGAGCTTGCCCGAAATGACGGGGCACCTGTATTTATCGTTGCCTCCAACAAACAGCAAATGGAGGGAGCCTGTAAAATGTCAAATGAGAAAAAAAAAGGTTTTAAGACTGAGAAAATAAAAATGCATTGGATTGTCACATCTGATGATGATTTTAATACAATGATGGCATTATACAATTCCAAATCATATCACTGGTCATTATTCTTAGGTCATATTACAGTTGAAAAAATTCTCAAAGCTTTATACACAAAATTATATGAAAAACATGCGCCGCCTATTCATAATTTATACAGACTGGCTGAATTATGTAAAATTGAACTTACAGAAGAGTATTCAGACTGGCTTGATACAATAACCTCATTTAATATAAATGCACGATATGATGATCATAAAAGAGAATTTTATGATATTTGTGCCCGTGAATATACTGAAATCTGGATAAAGAAAATAAAGGAGCTGAGAAAATGGATAAAACAGATGCTATAAGGATAGCACATCAATATGCTCAAAAAATAAAAGCAAAGTTTGACTACAGCCAGATTTTTCTTTTTGGTTCTTACGCCAGTGGAAAAGCGCATGAATACAGTGATATTGATATTGCTGTCGTTCTTAAAGATTATAATAATATTATGGATATACAATTGGAGTTGATGAGATTGACACGTAAGATTGACAGCAGACTGGAGCCGCATCCTTTCAGACAAAAAGAGTTTAATCGGACAGATCCGGTCGCAAGTGAAGTCTTGAAATATGGATATCTAATTGATATATGAGAGTTTTGAAAGCGGCCTCCCGTATTCCGGAGGCCTGTACCGGTTATGTGGGTGAAGCGTGCAGGTAAAAAAATGATCCCGGTGCTGAGCTGGACAACGGCCGTGACCCGGAAGGAGCGCTGGCCTAAGTCAGCCTCCGGTTGAAAAACGCCGACTGGAAATTGAAATATGAAACTGAATATAAAAATAGAAATAGTGGCTGTCTGTCTAATGCTCCTTTTTTCTGCAGCAGCACTTGCCAAACCGGTTCTGGAGTTTGATATTCCAGGAGGAGAAAAGCCGAAGACCGGGCACAGCATTTGCAGCAGTTCCGGCAGGGAGTTTACAGATCCTGTAACCGGCATGGAGTTTGTGTGGGTGCCTGGCGGGTGTTTTAATATGGGAGATACCTTTGGCGGGGGAGATTCTGATGAGAAACCGGTTCACAAGGGGATATCCGGGCTGCAGTTACTTGAGATGTCTGAGGGAGATTCTGATGAGAAACCGGTTCACAAGGTTTGCCTTGATGGGTTCTGGATGGGAAAATACGAGGTGACCCAGGCGCAGTACAGAAAGATAACCGGTAGTAACCCGTCACATTTTAAAGGTGATAACAGACCGGTTGAAGAAGTTTCCTGGAATGACGCAAAAGAGTTTATATCAAAATTGAATCAGATGTCAGGTAAAAGGTATGCCCTGCCCACGGAAGCCCAGTGGGAGTATGCGGCCAGAAGCGGCGGGAAAAATGAGAAGTACTCAGGGGGCAGTGATGTTGACAGGTTTGCATGGTATGATT
>WFQS01000426.1 GCA_015486915.1 Desulfobacteraceae bacterium | reverse complement strand
GGTTATCACAAAATAGAGCAACTATTTTGGAGATCGTAAGTAGCGGATGACATACCTAAGACTCAATATTTTTTCTTGATATTTCAGCGAGTTGTCACACTCGATGGCAAGTGTCAACAAAAACGGAATGCACCCGTTGGGTTTCGTTCTCTCCGAGCCGGAGGCCTCAACCCAACCTACGAACTATTTTTGAAAAAGGGGAGAGGTGAGTTAAATAAAAAATGCGATTATTATTTGTGGTATTGATTACAGTATTGATAACACTAGTAGTTGTTTTAGTATCTCAAACTAAATGCCCTGCGGGAGAAAAAAAATTTTTAGATAAAGCTGCTTCTATTAAATTAGAGAAGGTCAAACAACTTGATACGTCTGATTGGAAAATTTATGTGAATGAAAAATACGGATATAAGATTAAATATCCAAGGGAGTTCATATGTGACGATAGTCATAAAAAGCATGTAATGTTTGGCTCAAAGGTTATGCCTTATATTAGTGTCGACGTTTATAACAATACTAACAACATAGAGATTGAAGAATTCGTTTCGCAGTTACTTAAAAATGGATTGGATTCTCTCTTGAACTTAAGTAATGTTACTTGGAGAAGAATAACTGTAAGCGGTATTAATGGTTTGCAAGCAAGTTTTAGAAACGTTGTTGGCGGTTATTCTGGTAGAGTATCTTGGGATTATGTACAAAATAGAGGAAAAGTTTATCGTATTGCACTTTACCAAAATTTTGGCCAGTGGTCATACTCAGAGTTACACAATATGTTAATTTCCACTTTTGTTTTTCTAGGCAAATTGCATCAGTAAAATGACTGGAGGTGTGTTATGATAAGATCGATTTTTGCATTTGTGGCTATGGTCTTAATGGCTACGTCTGGTAGCGCTTTAGGAGCTAGCAGCAGAATATCGCCAAAAATAATAGCTCAACAGATACGGGAAGCAAATATTGCAAGATATGCGTCAGAGGTACCAAGATTAATTAAAGAGTTAAGGGATGGGGATGAACTTACCCGAATTCGAGCATCTAACTGTTTAGGAAGATCCTTTGACATCCGAGCGGTCGAGATTCTGGCAGAGCATTTGATTAATGACTCAAGTGAGGAAGTACGTGCCCAATGTGCAAAATCTTTAGGAATCATTAGGTCAGAAAAAGCGATTCCCATTTTAATAAAAGCCCTAAATGATCCTGTTCAAAGAGTAAGTAGGATATCAGCATTATCTTTAGCCTGGTTGGGGGAAAAGCAGAAATGCCTTCCTATTTTAAATAGAATGCTGCAAGACCATGATAGAAACGTACGAATGGAAGCTTTGGAAGGATTAAAAAATGTTGGAAATTTAGAGGCAATTTCCATGATACAAGGTGCCTTGGATGATGCAGATCCTTATGTAAAAGTTAGCGCAGCTATTTCCTTGGCTATTCTGGGTGAGAAAACATCAGCACTTCCTGTTTTGCAAGAATCAATAAACAGTAAAGATAAAGATATTCGCGCAGCAGCGTTGAGAGGCTTAAGATACCTTATTCCCGATGATAAAATAATACGCTTAGTTGAAAACGCCCTAAGTGATAGTGATCACGAGGTAAGAGAGCGAGCTAAATTCGTACTGCGAGGCTGGGGAGTAAGCGAAAGCGAAATCAGTAGAAAATCGCCAGCTGGTAAGGGGACGGTTGCGTCTTATGTTGCGTCTTATAATGTACAGGCTGCTGTAAACTATGCAGAGACATGGTGGAATGGCCGAAATATAGCAAAATATCATGATTATTCTTATGAGGGCGGCGATTGCGCTAATTTTGTATCACAATGCCTTTTAGCAGGCGGACTAAGTTTGGATGCCGGTCCTGATGTTGATGCCTGGGGATGTATTCCCCTCGTTCGAAATCTAGACACGAATCTACACTACCATCAAAATACTCGGCGACAGGTCGGTGGGGGTGAGCCTCTATGGGTCTTAAAAGGTGACCCAATACTTTTTTACAGCAAGGATGGTGCGCATCATCATTCTGCCTTCGGGGTCATTGGTGATGCAAATAATTATTGGCATGGTAATGCTCATTCTCACGATTGTTGGCATAAAAGAATATCGTATTTTCTCTCCGATCCACATCTGGATTACTGTATTTACTACCATATTAATTCTGTTACAAATGCACCTCCTGTGATCAACGCTTTTGATGTTACTCCCAAGTCGGTTCTTCTGGGTAATTCGTTTACCATATCTTACAGCGTTTCTGATGACATTGGCTTGGATAGAGTTGAACTTTGGGGAGCGGATGATGAAGGTGGAAAGCCAGTGAATTGGAAGGAAATCGACCGGAAGTATATTTCAGGTACAAGCTACTCAGGAACCTTTCATGATGCCCCTTCTTCAGCAGGCACGTACTGGTATGGAATGCATGTAGTGGATAGTGCTGGTCAATGGACTGTCGAGCCAAATCCACCTGGCCCTATTAAGGTAACAGTATCTGTTACAAATGCACCTCCTGTGATCAACGCTTTTGATGTTACTCCCAAGTCGGTTCTTCTGGGTAATTCGTTTACCATATCTTACAGCGTTTCTGATGACATTGGCTTGGATAGAGTTGAACTTTGGGG
>WFQS01000425.1 GCA_015486915.1 Desulfobacteraceae bacterium | reverse complement strand
CTATCGGCCTCATGGTGGGTTATAAGAAAGAGCTCAATTTTTACAGAGTAACTGATGCTCTTTCTATGTTCGTTGAGAGGCACCGTAGCGCAGTCCAGCTCGGCCTCATGGCAGTTATAAGAAAGCTAAATTAAAAAGGAGCGGATTCATGTTTAAAAAGACAAAAATTGTTGCAACGATATCGGATAAGAATTGTGAGCCTGATTTTTTAACTCAGCTATTCCGGGCGGGAATGAACGTTGTCCGTCTCAATACGGCCCATCAGACCCACGATGATGCACTGAAGGTCATTGAAAATGTGAGAAAAGTGTCTGACAAAATTGCCATACTGGTTGATACAAAGGGGCCTGAAATCAGAACCTGCCCGGCTGACAAGCCCCTTGAAGTTGTATATGGCGATTATATACGCATTAAAGGTGCTCATCTCGAAAAATCAAGGGATGATATTATCTGTGTCACCCACGATGACTTTGTAAAGGATGTCCCCGTTGGAAGCTCCATTCTCATTGATGACGGACTTGTGGCCCTTGCAGTTATGGAAAAAAATGACGAATATCTGTCATGTTTTGTGGAGAATGACGGGGTAATTGACGAGAAGAAAAGTGTGAACATACCCTCTGTTCATGTAAAACTTCCTGCTTTAAGCGAAAAGGACAAGGGATTCATCAGGTTTGCCGCCGACCATGATGTGGACTTTATTGCCCATTCTTTTGTTAGAAATAAAAAGGACGTACTTGCTGTTCAGAAAATTCTTGATGAAAAAAACAGCAGGATAAAAATTATTGCAAAAATAGAGAACTCACAGGGTGTTGAGCATCTTGATGAAATTCTTGAATACGCCTATGGAATAATGATTGCCAGAGGTGATCTTGCAGTGGAAATCCCCGCGGAAAAAATACCGCTTATACAGAAAAAAATGGTGAAAACCTGTGTGGAAAAGCGTAAACCCGTTATTGTGGCAACCCAGATGCTTCATACAATGATTAAATCTCCAAGACCCACAAGGGCGGAAGTATCCGATGTTGCCAATGCATGTCTTGACCACACAGATGCACTTATGCTTTCAGGAGAAACTGCAAGTGGTAAATATCCTGAGCTTGCTGTACGCACAATGGCAAAAATAGCAAAAGAGGTTGAGGCAAAGGTAAACTCTTTTATTGACGTTCCATACACCCTGAAAAATAAAATCACTGCATATCTGGCCAAAGCAGCCGTTAAAGCATCCATGCGACTTAATACCAGGGCAATTGTGGCAGATTCACTGTCAGGTAAAGCCATAAGAGCCATTGCAGCTTACAGGGGGGACAATCCCATTTATGCCCAGGTTTATGATAAAAGAATAATGAGAGAACTTGCCCTTTCCTACGGTGTTAAAGCTGATTTTGCAGACATGGAAAATGACTCGACAATTCCCATTAAAAAAGCTATATCAAGGCTTTTACAGGAAAAATATCTCTTGCCGGACGATCTGATTACCATCCTTGCAGGGCATTTTGGAGCAAGCAGGGGAGCATCATACATAGAAATCAGCACGGCAGAAAGCCTGACTTATAAAAATAATTAAACACTTTTTCCCATATTAACTGCCATGAGGCAGAACAAAAAAATGGCAGCCCTTAACTTTTTAAAGGCTGCCATTATAGGTTAAGTATTAGTGCCTTACCCCTGAATTTCTGTAACAAAAAAACAAGAAATTCAGGCAGGTACATGGGTTACGGGCATCGCCCGCCCTGGATTAAGGATAAGTTAAGATTTAAGTTTCAAGGCAAAATCATTGACCTTGTCTGCAAATTCATGGGCCATATTGGATGCAATATTTGTAAAAACCACTTTATTTTTATCCATGCCCATGGCTTCAAGACGTTTTGAAATTTCATTTACACGCCATTTTGCATAGATATTTCCCTTTTCAGCCTTGCAGTTTCCCTCATGACATGCTGCAACCATTACCCCGTCTGCACCGTCAACAAGGGCTCTCATGACAAGCTCAACATCAACCTTACCTGCACAGGGAACTTTTATCATCTTAAAACCAGCCGGCATTGCAATCCCGAATTTTTCTGCCGCACCTGCTGCTTCAAAAGCTGAATTCTTACAGCAGAAAGCAAGAATTTTCGGGGCATCGGCCTTTGCAGAAACAACTGCCCTATCGATATTTTCGTTGAGATCATCATCGCTGAATGTGCCGATCTGGATTGCATCCATGGGGCATTCACTTGCGCATATACCGCATCCCTGGCATGCAACCGTTGAAATGACTGCGGCACCGTTATCCCAGAATATAGCTCCATGGGGACAGCAACGGTAGCATGTAAGACAGATGGTGCATCTTTTCTCATCAACAACGCCCCTGTCCATTGGAACTTTTTTTATTCCATCTCCAAGAAGCTCTTTAACTCTCAATGCAACATTGGCAGAATCATTTGGAGAATAAGCTACAAAGATACCATCTCTGTTGGAATTCACAGGAAACCTGTGAACATTGTTACTCGGTAAAAATCCATCAAGGTCAGCATCTATTCTGAGATTAACCGCAGTCTCAATATTTTCCTGTCCCGGATTCATAAGCTCATCAATCACAAGATAATCCGGATCAAGCTCGATATCTTTACGTATGACCGGATCTTTTATGATAATTTTAACACCATCATCATTTTGCTCAACAGCGGGTATTCCCTGTGGTTTAAAACAAACAAGCCCCTTGTTTCTGGCCTCTGTAAAAAGCCTTTCAACACCCTTGGAAGCAACTTTTACATTGCCTGCATACATATAGGCAGTGCAGTTTTCAATGTCCTGCAAAGCAAGAATTGATCTGAGTGCCCTTTCCGTGGAACATGGATCCAGTTCCCTTGCAAGGCCATTAAAAAATGCAAAAACAGCGCCATCGCCCGCTTTAAGTTTTTCCTTTTCTTCCGG
>WFQS01000424.1 GCA_015486915.1 Desulfobacteraceae bacterium | reverse complement strand
ATCAATGAGAAGAGCTTTTCTTTCTCCCTTTGATTCAACCACAACAACAAGACAGTCATGAATGTCTTTTTTTCCCGTACCCGTGGAATAAATTTCATTCAGCCGGATTAATGGAATCAAACTGCCCCTGTCACTTATCATTTCACCCTTTGCCCTGACGGTGAAATGATCTTTTTCCCCCGGTTTGAATGCTTTTTCAATGGCAATGGTGGGGATCACATATCTCTCATTGTCCACTTTAACCAGCATTCCGTCAATAATAGCGAGAGTCAGCGGCAGGCTTATTGTAAATTTTGTTCCTTTTCCTTTTGAAGATTTAATATCCAACTGTCCCCTGAATTTTTCAATCCCGTCTTTGACAACATCCATGCCAACGCCCCTGCCGGATACATCCGTTATTTTTTCAGCAGTGGAAAATCCGGGCTGGAGAATAAGATCATAGATCTGGGAATCTGCCAACTGTTCGCTTCCCTGAACAAGACCAGTTTTCTTAGCTTTTGCAAGTATGGCATCCCTGTCAAGGCCTTTTCCGTCATCTTCGATCTCAATAATGATATGGCCGCCTTTATGATAAGCCCTGAGAACAATCTCTCCCCCAGGTGGCTTTCCCTGTTCAAGGCGGACAGATGCAGGCTCAATTCCGTGATCAACGGAATTTCTGATCATGTGCACCATGGGTTCATAAAGTGCATCCACAACATTTCTGTCTATTTCCGTGTCTTCACCCATCATATTCAGGACAACCTCTTTTCCCGATTTTCTCGTTAGATCCCTTACAAGACGTATCATTTTTGTAAAAGTTGTTTTGATGGGTATCATCCGCATTGACATGGCAATGTTCTGCATATTGGTTACAATCTGTCCCAATTGAGCAACACTCTGGCTCAAAGCCTGATCATGGGCTGTTTTCTGTCTGAGCATGGACTGGGCAATTACAAGCTCTCCTGCATAATCCACAAGGTCATCAAGTTTATCCGTACTTACCTTGACCTGGGTTGCAACATGTTTTTTTACGGGATTTTGTTCCATAAGGGCGGAAGCTATCTGGACAGGAGATGCTTTCTTTGTTTCCACAAGGATTTCACCGATTTTTTTATCGGGAAATTCTGTTTGCGCTTCAAGGGCCTGGTCAATACTTTCCCTTGCAACAACGCCCTTATTAACAAGTATATCACCTATGGGTTTTTTATATTCTTTTGTAAGATCAATCTGCAACTGCTGCAGTCTGCTTTTTAATGAATTAATATCAATATCATCATCTGAAGGCATGAATCCGGTTTCCGTCCCCTGTCTTACTCTTTCAATTAAAACCTTTAAAAAATCAACCGATTCAAGTATGGCATCAGTTGCAGCATTGTTTATTAAAAAATCCCCGCTTCTTGCACTGTCAAGAAGGTTTTCCGTGGTATGTGCAAGCTTGTTGATTTTTTTAAGGGATAAAAATCCTGAAACCCCTTTAATGGTATGAAAGGGGCGAAAAATCTCATTGATGATTTCCATGTCATGGGGATCCTGCTCCAGATCAATCAGATTAACTTCTATGGTATCAAGATTCTCTTTTGCTTCAGATATAAAATCAACGAGAATTTCCATATCATCATCCGATATTTTTTCTGGTGCTCTGTTTTCGTCCGATATTTTTACATCAGATACTTCTTCAATCAATTCAGATGATACCTGATGTGAATCCTTCCGGTCTTCCGTTTCTCCGGTAATTTCCTGTATTTCATTGAATTTCTGACTTTCTTTAAATCTGATATCCAATAATTCCAGAACATCGGAATAATCAAATACAAAAGCTTTGTTGCCTTTTATGTGCCTTAAAATGGATTTCAGGAGAACTATTGCATCTTCAACGGGTTTTGTATTATTAATATGCTGTGAGGTCATATTTTCCACATAATTTCTGCAGGCAATACAGACCTCACGGAAGGTAATAAATTTTTTTCCCTTTGAGGAGTCAATCAGTTCTTCTAAAATATTTATCATGGAACCAATATCCATGATTTCCCCGGGACAGAACCTGCCGGTGAGAATGGAAAATTTTTCAAGATTTTTCTCTGTCCTGATCAGAGTTGAATTATCCGGAACAGGATATGAAGTTTCTGAACGGGATGCTGTGAAAGCTCCCGTTAAATCCTGCCCCTTACCGGATATACCGGAACAATTCACCAACGAGGACAATCCTGTTATCAATTCCCCAAGAGCTGCCATTTTTCCATCAGAATCAGCAGGATTATCTTTTATAAGGGTTTTTATAATTTTTTTTGCCTTTAAAATATCATCTGCCTGGTCATTAAAGGATAATTGAATACATTTCCCATGTAAATTCTTTAAAACCGGCAGCAGACAGGATAAAGTCTCGGGTTCTTTAAAGTCTGCAAGAACAAAATCACAGGAAAGCTTATCCACTAATTTTTTCATTTCTTCATAATCCATGGCAATCTCACCTTCAACCTGAATGTTACATTTTTTTTGTGAGGCACAGAAGCGCAGTTCGGCCCGGCCTCCCGGCCGTTATGCAAGACGACTACATCTGCTTACATGTCGCCTTGCATATTCAGCCGGATAACGCTTGCAACATTTAATTTTAACATCTTACCTGTCATATTTTTCAGAAATCTTCAAAATTATCATCTTCATCAAAAGGAATAACCTGATCGGGACGTACCTCAGTCGAACCATGTGCCAGCATTTTTTTCCGGCCGTGTGCAGATGACATAAGATGACGTGAAACAGGTTTTACAGAACGTTTTTTCAGTCCTGTGCCTGTGTTTTTATCCTTTTTCCCGCTTATAAGCATAACAAGTTCACCGACAAAATCCTTTAACTGCTCGGCCTGGGCATTCATTTCCTCTGAAGCTGCGGCAGATTCTTCCGTATTGGCGGCATTCTGCTGAACAATCTTGTCCATCTCGACAATGGCAATATTTACCTGTTCAATCCCATTTGACTGTTCTTTTGATGCTTCGGATATTTCAGCCACAAGGGTGCCTACCTTGGCGGCACTGTCCGCAACCTGAACAAACGCTTCATTGGTTTCTGATACGATTTCAGAGCCCTTATCGACCTTTTTCACTGTTCCTTCAATAAGTTCAGCTGTATTCTTTGCAGCATCGGCAGACCTCATGGCAAGGTTCCTTACCTCATCGGCAACAACGGCAAAGCCTGCTCCTGCTTCCCCCGCCCTTGCAGCCTCAACTGCAGCATTTAAAGCAAGCAGATTTGTCTGAAAGGCAATTTCATCAATTGTTTTTATAATCTTTGATGTTTCCTCGCTTGCCTTTGAGATCTCTTCCATTGATTGTGTCAATTCTTCCATTGATCTGTTGGCATCTTTCACAACCTCATTTGCATTTTTCATGAGATTGTCTGCGTGACCTGCATTTTCCGCATTCTTTTTTGTCATTGAAGACATCTCCTCCATGGCAGATGAGGTTTCCTCTATGGATGCGGCCTGTTCCGAAGCGCCTTCGGCCATGGACTGGCTTGAAGATGCCACCTGGCCAGATGCCGATGCCACCTGTTCCGCTCCCTCACTCATTCCGTGGGCAATGGCATTTATGGGTTTTGTTATGGAGCGCGCCAGAAGAAATGCAATACCGAGAACTGCAACAACAGTAATAAGTGACAATATTATGGTCAGCCATTTAATGGCGTTTACCGCAGCAAATGCTTCTGCCTTGTCAATTTCAGCAATAAGAGCCCATACGGTATTTCCTATCTTCAAAGGAGTAAAGGCGGAAAGAACGGGATTGCCGTTGTAATCAATGATAATCTTTGCACCTTGCCTGCCGGAAAGGGCTTCCCTTGAGGCCACAGTATCAACACTTCCCGCGGAATGATTGGCAAAAGATGCCTTAACCGAATGTTTTGAAGGATCAAGAAAGCTGTCAGATCTCATGAGCTTATCACTGCCCACAAGATAGGTCTCCCCGGTCTTTCCCATGCCTTCCCTCTGCTGCATTATATCATTAATGGCTTTAAGGGAAAGCTGCAAGGCAACAACAAGTTCAGTTTTTCCGTTATCCATAACCGGCTGGGCAACAAAGGCCGCAGGTTCATCATTGCTCGGGGCATACGGCGCAAAATCCGCTATTCCGTACTTACCTGAACTCTTCACCTGCCTGAATAATTTTCCAAGGCCTGAATCTGCATATTTACCATTTTCAAAATTGGATTTATAATCTTTTTCTTTTGCAACGGTATAAAAACAATATCCATCGGGATTGATCAGAAAAAAATCGTAATAGCCGTATAACTGCACATATTTTTTATAAAAATACTCTCCTGCTGCATCTTTTGGGCACAGGGCTTCCGAAACTTCCATTTCAGCAAGAATTGCCCAGCGGGTTCCAAGGATATCAATGGGAGCATATGCACTTAACACGGGAACTCCATTATAGCCTTTCTCAATTACAGACCCTGTTTTACCCTGTAAAGCCATGCCGGTACTATTTGTATCAACCCTGCCCTTTTCAGGATTTGCAAATGATGCCTTTACACTGTGATTATCAGGATCGAGAAATGAATCGGAGCGCATGAGCCTGTCCTTTCCCACAAGATAAACTTCTCCTGTTTGACCTAATCCTGTCCTCTCGTTTAAAATCGCCTGAATTTTTTCAAGGGATAATTGAAGCGCAACCACACCTGTCTGTACGCCTTTACTTAGAATGGGGGCAGCTATAAAGGCCGCAGGCTCTCCGTTTGAAGGGGCATAGGGTGCAAAATCTGCAAAGGCGATTTCTCCTTTAAGTGCCTTTGCAACGGCTTTGCCAAGCCCTGTGTCCCTGTATTTGCCTGTAACAAGATTTGAACGATAATCCGCTTCTTTTGCGTGTGTGTAAACGCAGAGTCCATCGTTATCAATGATAAAAAAATCATAATAACCTGTGCTTTTAACAAACCCGTCTATGATATTTGCATATCTTTTATATTCATCGCTTTTCTGTTGTGTTTCAAGATAATCCTTAAACTGTGCCATGCCTTTTGTGCAAATGGATCTGTCCTGCTGTGCCTTTATATCGATTATTGTCTGATCAAGCAGCAGCTTAACGGCACGGGATTTATTATCACGGATGGACTCAAGTTTATCAAATGCCTGTCTTCTCAGAGTATCTGCCATTTCCACTAATACGCCCATATCTCCCTTTCTTTCATTAAAAAATTTAATAATTTCAGCTTTTTTTACGGCACGCATGCTTTTCAGTTGGTTAAAAGCCGCAAGGGAAAGGGAATTTTTTGACTTGTAAAGAGATGTTATGCTGCTAACGGCAAAAGGGACAAGACCAATAAGAAGTAGAAAAATTATTAATTTAAATTTTAAACTCATTTTTTTCATCATTCTGTTCTCCTTTTAAATTATTTATATTTTTTTAGCTGTTAAAATGTAAACAAACTATATTGATTTTTTAAGATCTCCAAGTTCACCTGCTGATAACACCTTGTCAATATTTAACAGAATTTTAACCGATCCTTCTGCTTTTGCCAGTCCGAGTATATATTCCATTTCCAGTTTTGTACCAAAATCAGGTGGATCTTCAATATTCTCCTCCTGAATGTTCAAAACTTCCGAAACCGAATCCACAACAATGCCAATCAGTATTGTCTCTGCTTTCAGATCAATTTCAACAACAATAATGCAGGTTCTTTCATCATAGGGAATTTCTTCCATATCAAATTTAAGCCGTAAATCCATAACAGGAATCACCTTTCCCCTCAGATTTATAACACCTTTTACATAACCGGGAGTTCTTGGTACCGATGTTACAGGCATCATGCCGATTATTTCCTTTACCTTGAGTATGCCGATACCATACTCTTCCCTGTTCAGGGTAAAAGTAAGATATTTACCGGTTTTAATGGTGGCGGTCTTAATTGCCTGATCCATTGTCTCAACCGAGTCTGCCATTTTTAATTCCCTCCTTTTAATTTTTTTTTATAAAAACTCCTGCAAAGTTCCTTTAATTATATTATAGTTGGCTATACGCCTTTGGTCCGTTTTTTGTTGTCAGGCCAATAGTGGCCAATCCATAGTTATATCGGGATCGTTACAGCCGTATTCTTTATCCCTTAATTGCTATCTTTTTAATAACAGAACAAAAGTCATCATAGTTGTCCTGTATGTGAGTAAAAAATCGAGGCCAGAATTTAAGAACTTTTGATGTGGTTTCTAATCTTGTGTCAGGTGCAACAAGTAAAAGACGTCTGCCTTCAAAGAAATCAATAAATGTATACAGGCTGTTAAGCCTTGCCATGGAATCTGCAAACAATATAAAAACTTCTTTGTTTTGAAAATCAGGTGTTTTTTTTAAATAAGCTTCAAAACCTGTAAAATCCTGAAAAAAGACAATAGTCAACGCGGGATTAATCCGGTCTATGAATTGTTTAAAAAATATGCCACGTTCTCCGGAATCACGGTGGATAAAAAAAATAAATTTTATCATATATTGCCTTCTTTATAACCGCCATGGGGCGGATCTGAACTGCGTTACATTGCCTCTCAACGAACATAAAAAGAGCATTTGTGACTATGTCAAAAATGAGCTCTTTCTTATAAAAAAACCGCCATGGGACATATACTGATTTTTTCATGATTTATAAAAAAATAACAAATTCCGATAAAGTATAAAAATATAACAGCAACATCCATACCATGAATAAAAATAAACATGATAAGATATAATTATCCTTTTATTTCAAATAGTTGTATACAATAGTACATTTTTTAAAATTGTAATAAAAATATGACACAATAGAGTATTATATTATTTTTTTACTAATTATTTACGTTTAAAAGGAGGGAAAAGGCTGATAT
>WFQS01000423.1 GCA_015486915.1 Desulfobacteraceae bacterium | reverse complement strand
ATCTGCTGTTTTCATGGCAGCTGCAACAGATCTTAAAAAAGAGGTTAAAAAAGGTCTTACAGCACCTTATAATTCCTGGAAAAACAGAATCGCCACATTGAAATTTGTTCAGGATATCCCCCTTTCCCCAAAGGATGGCTCATATGATCTGGTCAGATATGTGGATGACAATCTTTATAAATTAAAAAAATTTCCAATGATGATTTTATGGGGAAAAAAAGATTTTGTATTTGATCTTGCTTTTTTAAATGAATAGAAAAAACGCTTTCCAGATGCAAGGGTGCATCTGTTTAAAAATGCAGGGCACTATCTTTTTGAGGACAGGCCCTTTGAGACATCTGTGCTTATTCAAAATTTTTGTAAATATTCGGCCAGCACTCCATCCTCGCCTATTTTGGCCTGCTCACATAGCATTAGTATGCTGCACAGTCCCAAATAGGCGTATATGAAGCACTGACCAAAATTTACATTTTAAAAAAAAGACTGGTATTTAAAAACCGGTATGATAAAAAACGGATCAACCTTTATTACAACCCGCTGCATACGCAGGAACAATTTGTCGAAGCATTCTTCTGATCTGTTCTCCGTTCTGATCCTCATTCCGGGCCTGGGCTGTTGCAATTAACCGGTCAATCTTCATATCTAATTGTTCCTGAAGGCAAATCTGGCCGTTAAGAACCATAATTTTTTTATGTTCTGTGGGAACAATATCTTCACCTTTTGTAATAAGTTCTTCGTAAAGTTTCTCGCCGGGCCGCAGTCCTATATATTCAATTTTTATATCCTTATCAGGTTCAAGTCCTGAAAATTTAATTAAATCTTTTGCCATTTCCGCTATTTTAACGGGTTTTCCCATTTTCAGGATAAAAATTTCACCACCTTTACCCATTGCTCCTGCCTGAAGAATCAACTGACTGGCCTCCGGAATTGTCATAAAATAACGAGTTACATCGGGGTGTGTAATGGTAACAGGTCCACCATGTTTAATCTGTTTTTTAAATAATGGAACCACACTGCCCACGCTGCCAACAACATTCCCGAACCTGACTGTAATAAAACGTATTCCAGAGCTGTCACTGCAATTATGCTCCTGTACCATTAATTCTGCTATACGTTTTGTGGCACCCATGACATTGGCCGGCCTCACAGCCTTATCCGTGGAAACAAGAACAAATCGCTCCACCTCAAACATTTCTGCGGTATCTATGACATTTTTGGTACCTTCAATATTGTTCAGCACAGCTTCCCTGGGATGGGCTTCAAGCATGGGGACATGTTTGTAAGCAGCTGCGTGGAACACATTATTCGGCCTGTGGCTATTAAAAGTATTAAAAAGTCTGTTCCTGTTACGGATATCTCCGAGAACAGAAACAATATTTATCTGTGAAAAATTATTACGCAGCTCAAGATCAATTCCGTAGAGGGAGCTTTCAGCCTGGTCAAATAAGATAAGAGTATCCGGATTAAACCTGCATATCTGCCTGCACAGTTCAGATCCTATGGAACCACCTGCTCCTGTCACAAGTACACGTTTACCGGCAATATATTTACCAATGCGGTCTTCCTCCATATATACAATTTCCCGGCCGAGCAAATCCCTGTAGGCAACCTCTCTTATGGCACTCACACTGACCCTGCCGTCTATCAACTCTCCGATACCGGGCAGGGTTTTAAAGGGAAGCCCGCTGTTCTTGCAATATTTCACTATTGTGCGCATCTGATCAGATGTTGCAGAAGGAACGGCAATAAGGATCTCATGGGCATCGAATCTTTCTGCAACTGAACTCAATTCCGCTATTGTGCCCATAACAGGCACCCCGTGAATTCTTTTTCTCTGTTTAGCCTGGTTGTCATCGAGAAAGCCCACGACATTATACTTTAAATTACCATTATCGAGAATCTCCCTGAATATTTTTTCACCGGTATTTCCTGCCCCTATAATCAGAAGATTAACCCCGTCTTTTCTGTTTTTCTTGACTCCCCACAACCTGTAAGCCAGGCCTCCATTAAGTCCACCCTCAGATTTCATCTCAAAATACAGTCTAATGCAGATTCTGGATCCTGAGACCAATAAAATAGTCAACACGTTATCAATTATAAAAACAGAACGTGAAAATCCCCTGAAATCATGGAAAAATATGATAAAAAAGAATATGATAAAAGTACTTGAAACCGAAGCTTTTATAATATTAAACAGATCAATAATACTGGTAAAGCGCCACATGCCCCTGTATAAATTGAAAAAATAAAAAATAACAATTTTCGTCAGAATAACAGTTGGCATAACTTTTACAGCCATGTTCAAATGGAAATCGGGGATATTAAAATTAAATCTGAGAAGAAATGCGCTATACCATGCAATTCCGGTAAGAATTATATCGATACAGACTATAGCTACCAGATTAAAATAAATTGGAAAACGCTTTCTCATAATTTAACTTTATGCCTTAGTTAAGGTTTTCATCTTTAATTTAATTACATGATGGTCGTTAACTGTATGCAATCGTAAAAAATAAAACTGACATCTTATATCAGGTTTTTCTTTTTTGCAAAATAGATAATAATTATGCACGGCTGACGCATGAAATATTTTAAAAAAATTTTGCGGCATAAATTTTTCAATTTTTCACCTGTCCTGAATTTTTTTTGGTGCAATACACATTAAATGGGGAAAATATCTGCTGTCATTTGAAATTATTTAAAATATTTTACACTTGAGTTTTTATTTGTGCATACCCCTCCTCTTGTTGTTTCTGCTGTTAAACTTGGAAATGTCCTCTGCCTATATCAGGCGTAGTTGGAACTTTTTTTTAAGCTGAATTTTCACATAATCATCTTTTAGCCACGGTCCTTTCAATGTTTCAAAAATAAATTTTATAGTACCTCTTTTCCCTAAAGTTTTTATTACGTCAATGAAACATTCACTATATTGAACCAGAACATTTAGCATCAAGCCGATACGCATTAAAAAATGATATCCCTTCATGGCATTCCAGTTATAGGAAAAACAGTGCTCATACTGATATCCATGATGTTTTTCTATGAGATTTTCTGACTCAATATTCCACCGGTGTCGTGCTGCAAGATTGCAGCGTTCGTGTATATTCCGCTTGTGCAGTATTTTGTTGGAAATCCAGGCGTGTTTTGATTTTTGGGTTACAATTTTGTTAGTTTTTTTATCCACCTCTTCCCAGGTTTCTCTGCAAACAACCACATGCACGAGATGCGTTTGTTTTCGATGATCTTGATACTCAATATTATTTACCCATTTAAAAACTTGCTTTCTATTCCCCCATTTCATTTTAAACAAATTTTGAGGCTCCATACTATGAAGCACATTATATTCTTCCCACACTGTGGGAAGAGACTTATCTTTTAAAACGATCATATAATCCCATCGGTTAATGCGGCATATTTCCATGATCGGTCCATTGGCATATAAGCCATCTATAAGAAGCATGATGGGTAGCCTTTTGAACGTGGATTTCAATCGTTTGGCCAGACGCTTGAATGCTTTTGTTTCACAATCCTGTTTCTCACTGTCGGTATCGCCTTTAGTATAACTTAAAAATTCACTCATTAATGGAATGGTCATGCCGTTCTGAAATGACAGACTCGCTTCCAGGACATACACATAGTATTGTTTATACTTCTGATCTTCTTTCCCAACAGTTCGTTCCTGGCATTGCTCACTCCATATGTAGTCTCTTACCATTTTTTGTGTGCCATCAATGGCTATGGGGTAACGATTGTTTATTAAATATCGTGCAAATTTTTTATTTCTTATCAGTTTTTGGATGCATTTGATTAATGCTTTTTCGATTTGATCGACTTCAATGCAGGTTAACAACCGCATCAGAGTATCATTATGCGGTAACTT
>WFQS01000422.1 GCA_015486915.1 Desulfobacteraceae bacterium | reverse complement strand
TGTTACGAATCAATATGACGGTTATTGAGGGAAAATCGTATAATTCCATTCCCCATGAAATGAATACCTTTCTATATTGATTTCTCGCATTTTCTTTTCACTGATGTTTATTCCTGTTTCATAATTGTTTTTATCGATTTCACACTCGATATCAAGCCCGGTTTTTGTTTTTGTCGAGGAAATCAGTTTTATTATGATCTCATAACTGATCAGTGGTTTCCCCCTCCAATTCTTTGATATATAAGAAAAAAGGCGATGTTCTATTTTGTTCCATTTACTTGTTCCCGGGGGGAAATGCAAAACTGTAATATCCAAGCCTGTTTCATTTGCAAATTTTTGCAGCTCATATTTCCAGAGCTTTCCTTTTGAGCTGTTGCTCCCGCCCCCATCAGCAGTAATCAGCAGAGATGTGGCCACATTGTTATAATAAATCCCCATTTTATACCACCAGTTCCTTATGCTTTGTACTGCAAATTCTGCCGTGTCTTTTGTAATGCCGACATTGACCCAACCTTTATTATTGGACTGATCATAAATCCCATATGGGATTGCGACCCCTTCAGCATCTGTTAAAAAATCATAAGCGTTCACCTTGCTGGGGCTGCCTTTTGATGTCCATTCTTTTCCCATGTTTTTAAAATTGCCGATAAGCTCTCTCTTTTTCGCATCAACAGATATTACCGGTTGGTTATCTGATTGGTATTCTTTGACTTTCCGGTTGATAAACTCAAATTGGGCATCCCTGTCCTTATGTCCTTTCCCTTCAAATGTCTTTCGGTTGGCCTGTAAGCTAAAGCCATGTTGTTTTAAGGCATTTCCGATAATTCTGTAACTCGCATTTATACCCAACGTTTTTAATGCTTGCTCAATATTCCGCAAACTTTTACTGACCCATTGCAGCGGTGATTCAGGCTCGCCCCTGAGATGAGGCTCTATAAATTTTTCTATTTGCCCCCATATTGCATTATCTATTTTTGGTTTTCTGCCCCCTCCTTTCTTTCTTGTTTCTGACAATGGAGACAATTCATTGCCAGACTTCAATTCTTTTATGCCGGAGTTTATCGTGTTGTGGGAAACCCCGATTTCTTTTTCGAGAAGTGCCTTCCCACCCCGTTCCATATATAGGGCTTCCGATGCTAAGTAAATTCGCTTTTGCGCTTCGTTCATATGAGGCAAAACCAATTTTATTTTCTCAATTATTTTTTTGTTATCTTGCATGATGCAAAGATACACAAAAAATATATAACCGTCAATTTATTTCATAACAATTCCTTAGCGTTTTGCTATCAAAGCCTGTTAGGAACATATTTACAACCAACAAAACATCAATCTGTTTATGCTTTACACGCTTTGCAACATCGTTGTAATAATTGTAAAAACTCTGACTGTCTTTTGTTGTGTAATTTGTACTGAATTGTTTATTGTAATGCCCAATAAATTCTTCTAATTGGTCTCTTGAATGCTCGCTTTCATATTTGGTTCTTGGTTCTGCAACTACATTTAAGTCCACATCATCAAAATCTGCGGTTGTAAACCCTATGGCATCTTTATCTGTTTCGTTGGCATTGTATGAAAAAATGGTTGCCAGTCGCAAATTATGTTTTCCATCTTCTTTTTTCTGATGAAACAGTTTGTAATAATCAATCAAGGTGTCAACACTTGAAACGGCAAAAATGCTCGTAAACTCTCTGCTATGTGTTTTGCGGTTATGATTAGCAATAATGTATTCCACAATGTTATTTAAACGCTCAAGTGCATTCATTACCTCTGCTTCGTCTATGGCTTCCACATCAATATCCAAAATATGGTTTTTCTTTTTGAATGTACTGATGTACTCAATAGAGAATTTCAAAACATTTTCATCACGAATTGCATCGGTAATTACATATTTATGCAGAATCTTATCGAAAAGCATTGATGTTGTTCGCTTGCCGTACTCGTTGGTTCCTGCATTCTTTTCAAATATCGGTGTTCCTGTAAAACCAAACATTTGGCTATTTTCAAAGAAGTTTTTAATTTCTTCGTGGGTTTTACCAAATTGCGAACGGTGGCACTCATCAAAAATAAAAACAATGCGCTTCTCTTTTTGGGTTTCCATTCTATTTAGAAACCTTTTTTTGCTAATAGCAGAATTCAATTTTTGAATAGTTGTAAC
>WFQS01000421.1 GCA_015486915.1 Desulfobacteraceae bacterium | reverse complement strand
CCGGAACAATTTCAACCCCGTCGGGAAGGCCTTTTTTAAGATCTTTTAATTTCTGTTTAACATTTTTGATCACCTGGAGTGCATTTTCTCCAAAGCGCATGAGTATCACACCGCCTACAGCTTCACCTTTACCGTTCCATTCAAGGATGCCGCGCCTGAGTTCAGGGCCGATATGTACATCGGCTATATCCTTTAACAGAACCGGGGTGCCGTTTTTATCAAAAGCCACCACCACATTCTTTATATCTTCAACGGATTTTATATACCCCAATCCGCGCACCATGAATTCAGTCTCCCCCATTTCAATGAGTTTGCCTCCAACATCGGAGTTCGACCGCTTTATGGCCTTTTTAATTTTTTGAATGGAAATATTGTATGAACGAAGCTTGTCAGGATCAACTTCCACCTGGTATTGTTTTACAAATCCGCCAATACTTGCCACTTCAGAGACTCCCGGGACGGCCATTAATTCATATCTCAAAAACCAGTCCTGGATGGAGCGCAGTTGCTGGAGATCGACTTTTCCCGTTGTATCCTTCAGGACATATTCATATACCCAGCCGACCCCTGTGGCATCCGGCCCGAGACTTGGAGTGACCCCTTTGGGCAGTCGTCCTGCAACAAAATTCAAATATTCCATCACCCTGGATCTTGCCCAGTAAAGGTCCGTACCGTCTTTAAAAATAATATATACAAAGGAATACCCGAAAAATGAGTAGCCCCTTACGACCTTTGCATAGGGGACACTGAGCATGGCGGTTGTCAGGGGATAGGTTATCTGGTCTTCAACAACGTCTGGAGCCTGCCCCGGATATTCCGTATATACAATCACCTGGACATCTGAGAGATCGGGAATTGCGTCCAGCGGGGTTTTTAACATGGCCCATATTCCCGCTGCAATGATGAACAGCGTTGCCAGTATCACCATGAACTTGTTGTTGACAGACCACTCAATTATTTTTTCTATCATGGTAAATCACCTTTTATTTTTAATTATTATCCGTTTCCATATCATCAAAAAAATCATCGTTATCAGCCTTTTTTTCAGGAGCAGATTTGGCCGCCCTGATTTTCTGGATAGCCTCTTTAAGCGTTGATTCGGAATCAAGGAGAAACTGGCCGGAGACCACAACACGGTCATTTTCGGAAAGTCCGGTTAAAATTTCCACTCTGCCGTTGCCAAAATGAACACCTGTCTGTATTTTTCGCGGGGTAAATCTTCCGTTTCCCTTTGCCACAAAAACTATTTTTCTTACCCCTGAATCAATAACCGCTTCCGATGGAATGGAAAGCCCCACTTTATTGCCCCCGGTCTCTATGCTTATCTTTGTGAACATGTCCGGCTTTAATTCTTCATTCTGATTCTGAACATCAATACGTACCACAACATCCCTTGTTTTTCTCTGAAGGTAGGGATAAATATAAGATATTTTTCCTTTATAGATTTTTCCAGGGCTGTAGGACAGGGTCATTTCAACTTCCTGTCCCTTGTGAACCAGACTCTGTTCATATTCAAAAATATGGGCTTCAACCCATACACGGGATAAATCCGAAATGGTGAAAAGGGTTGCTCCGGCCTTGGTGAACTCCCCTTCAATAACATTTTTTTGTGTGATAAAACCCGTATAAGGAGAACGGACAATGAGTGTTTTTTTTACTTTTTCATTTTTTTCAATGGCGGCAATTTCCGTCTCAGCAATGTCAAAATACCCCAGTCTTGTTCCTGCTGATGCAAGGATTTCCCTGTTCATGGTCGTTCTGCTTCTTTGATAATTTTTAAAGGCAGATAAAAGTTCTTCCTGGGATGCGAGAAGAGCCGGGGAATAAATTTCATACAAAGGCTGCCCCTTTTTTACATAAAAACCTGTATAATCCGCATATAGCTTTTCTATCCACCCGCTTGTTTTCGGGCTCACGATACCCACACGGGTTTCATCAAAGGTAATGTGTCCGTAGGTTTTTATGGCATGATGTAACGAACCTTTTTTAACTTTTGCAATTCTCAGCCCCATATTCTGTTGCACAACAGGATCTATTTTTATATCTACCCCGCCCACAAGTTCGTCTTCATATACCGGAACAAGGTCCATTCCCATTTTACTTTTTCCAGGCCTGTCATGAATGTCCGTGGGGTCCATGGGGGATTTCCAGTAGGCAACTTTCCGGTCTTTACTTTTAGAATCCCCTGCAGCTGCATCTTCATACACCGGGACGAGATCCATACCCATTTTGCTTTTACCTGGTTTGTCGTATATTTCCGTAGGATTCATGGGAGCCTGCCAATAGGCAATTTTTCGATTCTTTGCACCGGACTTTCCAGTATCTGCCTGACCCACAGCAGCGGAGTTTTTGCCATTACCGGTATAAATCCCCATAAAATCAAACAGTACAAAAAAGATGACCCCGCTGATCACTGCAGTGATGACGGCAGTTAAAATAATAAGTTTTTTATTGCTTTTCGGTTCCATGTTTCCGGTCTCCTAATATGTTTTTTGTCAGGTGTTTTTTTGTCAATTATCGTAAGGTGATTCCGATCATTTTTTCAAGATTTGCGATTGCACCACCCACATCTGTTTGTTTTTTCGCTATTGTCAATTTTACCTTCAGCCAGTATGTATAGGAACCAATGGCCTGGGAAAAAGGAATTGAACCGACTTCATACTCCCTTGTGGATACATCTAATGCCGATTTGGAAAGAGATAGTATCCTGTTTTGATACAACTTTAGCTCCCGCTTGTCTTTGTCAACGAGAAACCATGCCTGCCTGACCATTTCGTCCGTTGCATTTTCCTTTTTTACAAGGGTCTGTTTCAAACTTAAAAGTTCTTGTTTTGTCTGGCTCAACCAGGGGGCATCAACGCCGTACCAGGGTTTTGAGGGACTGCCGGTTTTCATGGCTGCCATGGTTTTCCCGGGAAAAGAGGCCTTTACAGCCCCCGTGCCCACGGTATTCACAGCCTCATTTTCATAGGTGGAGAAATTCAGGGTAAAAGGGGCCTGTATCATGGATTCGGCCATCTCTATCATATTCTGCATTTTGCTTATCTGATGTCGAACCACTTTTAATTCCTGCCTGTTCCGTCTCGCTATGGGGTAAAGCTCTTCAGGGTCTGGAATTTTTTTATCAGAATTATTTACAATAATTGTACCCATACGGGT
>WFQS01000420.1 GCA_015486915.1 Desulfobacteraceae bacterium | reverse complement strand
GATAATATCTGTACAGCACAGGATCTGCCTCTGTGTTTATGATGATTTTATCCACAGTTTTTTTATTAAAAGTTTCCTTTCCAAAATAGACCATTGAAATCATGGCATCATGATTTAGATATCTTGTTTTGATATCATTAAATTTCAGATGAAGGGCAATATTTCTAAGCTTCTCTTTTGTGAGATCGTTTTTATTCACACCGAGAACCCAGCCCCATTCACCTAGGGTTGGAACCTGGTTATGATAGGGAAGAGTTGAAAAACCTGCAGCCTTCATTGTTTTGTTTATACATAAAAAAGCTTTGTTTGCAAAAAAGGGACTTGTGGCCTGGGTGACCAAAACTCCGCCCCGTGCAAGGTGTTTTCGTATATTTTCGTAGAGGCTGTAACTGTAAAGATGCATGAGGTCCATGGAATCAGGATCGGGCAGATCAATAAAAACAACATTAAACAGTCTTTTTGTTTTATTTAAAAAAGCACTGCCGTCCATATTTATAATTTTAATTCTTTTATCTGACATTGATCTTAAATTTATTTTCCGCAGTACAGGATAATTTTTTGCAAGATCTGTCATAACAGGATCAAGATCAACAAGGGTAAGAGATTTTACATCATTGTATTTGAAAATTTCCCTTGCTGCAAGCCCGTCTCCCCCGCCCAATATTAAAATATCCGAATGGCTTGAAGCAATTTTCATGGCAGGATGTACAAGGGGTTCATGGTATTTTTCTTCATCATATGTGGAAAACTGCTCCTGGCCGTTAATATAAAGCCAGTAATATTTTTTCCACCTTGTCATGACTATTTTCTGGTATCTTGTCTGTTTTGAATAAATAATGGTGTCTTTGTATTTTTTCTGTTCACTGAAAAGAATCATATCCTTTGCAAAAAAAGCTGCACACCCAATCACTGCAAGGCAGATGGCAAAGGAAAAAATAAGACTTTTTTTAAAACGGGCAAGGTCAAAAAAGCTCCACAAAAGCCACGATGCAACAAGAAAATTAATACTTCCAAGCAGAACAGGTGTGAATGAGAATCCAAGATAGGGCAGAAATAAAAATGCAAAGGCAACTCCGCCAAGAAGAGAACCAAAATAATCCATTTCAAGGACACTTGAAATATTGGCACGAAGTTCCTCATACTCACTGTTTAAACGTGTAACAATTGGAATTTCAAGGCCAATCAGTGTGCCTATGAAAAAAGATAAGGGATAGATCACAATTTCATTTGATTCAATCTGGACGGAAAGTCCAAAGGAAATTACCGCGGATAAAGCACATAAACAGGAAAGCATGAATTCAACAAAAACAAAGGTATCAAAAAGATTGTCTTTAAAATACCTGCTGAATCTGCTTCCAAGCCCCATGGCAAATAGCATGATGGACATGATCATTGTCCACTGAAAAGTAGCATTACCGATGAGATAGGTTGCAAGGGTTGAAAGAACAAATTCAGCAACGATTCCTGAACAGCCCGTTGCAAATAAGGAGATCTGAAGAGCGCGGTTTCTGGAGTTAAATTTCAACTGTCAACAGTCTCCAGGATCAGATGCACCAATAAATAACAAAAGCTCCTGCAATATAGGCAAACGCCTCAATATAAGCGGCTCCGATATTGGGACCCCGTTTCTCAACGGATTTATCCGGGTGCAGTCCTGTTATTTCATCGGAAAGTTTAACCCCGGGAAGAAGGAGTTTATCAGTTAGAAATCTAACAACAGGCAGGGAAATAAGGCCAACAGCTGCATAGGATAAAAATTCAAAAATATTTTTCTGCCAGGACACGAACTCTCCTTCCGCAGAAAGCCCCACTACAATACCCACAGCTATGAGGGCTCCGGCAAATGATATACCTGCAGCAATATTGTCCTTTTCAATCTCTTTCTGGATGTCATAGGGGGTAATAAGATTGTAAAACCATGCAGCAGCAAAAAGCAGAATCTGACCCATTAACCAGAAGACTGATGCCGTCCATATATTGCCGCCTTCACCTGAAACAGAACCATATATAACAAATCCTGAAGCAAGGGCCACTCCAAAAATGACAGCTCCTGTACCCTGATTTCTGTCCCTTAAAAGCTCATCTTTAATCTTGAACTTATAAAGGATAATAAAATCACAGAGATAAATGGAAATATTTAAAAGGACAATACCAAGTATGCCATAGACAAAAAGGTCAATGACGTCCGCCGCAAGCCCGTTGGAAGGCCCTGCAACGGCACCGCCAAGACACATGACAAGCCCTGCATAGTATCCTGTTATTCCAAGGCAGACAGCTGGATTATCGTTTTCAACAAGTTCTTTGTTCAGATCAAATTCCCTGTGCAGAAGGTTGTAAATAATCTTGCCTGCAAAGAATAAAAGGAAAAAAACCGCAATATAAATTATACCGAGAATTAAATTGTCAGGATTCATTTGCCAAATCCCCCTGCCCTGCCCCTGAATCCCATTCTGCTCCTTCCTATCCTCGATCTCATCCTGCTTGCAAATGACCCTGATCCTGCACTTCCACGGGACATGCGGCGGGCAAAAAAGCCCGGCCTTTTACGCTTTACAATCTCACCGGATGATCCGAATTCATGCCTGCTTCCGAAAAAAGGACGGTTAAGGGTTCTGTACTGATTATACGTTCTGTATTCTGACCTGCGCACAGGGTGATACCAGCCGCCAAAAAGGTTGGAAAAAAAAGCATATTTACCATAAAATTCCCAGAATGATCCGCCTGAAGAATCACGGGTCCATCTACCGTATCTCGAATCTCCCACAAATCCATATCCCGGAGGAGCTGCTCCCGTCTGAAATTTTCCGTCTTTTTTTGTAAGTACGGCCATTCCGAGAAATTTTTGATTCTGCTTATAAAACCTTTCAGGAACCTTGAGCCAGTCCGTTCTCCATGATCCTTCCGGCTGCACAACAAGGTATTTATGATAATATGTTTTAAAGAAAGAACCCTTATATTTCATATCATCAAGGATGATGGAATATGTGGGTTGATTTTTCAATGATAGTTTTATTTTTTCAATTGGGGAATTTCCAGTGGAACCTGTACAACCGGAACACAAAAGGGGAATGACAATAAAGAAAAAAAATACAAAGCAGCAAACACGGTAGAGCCCATGCCTGTGAAATTTACTTATATGAAAGCGTAAACTTTTTATAAAAGTACAAATACTCTTTTTATGTTCGTTATGAGGCATTGTAACGCAGTTGAGATCTGCCTTATGGCAGTTATACATATTTAATTCATTATATATCATGATCCTTTCATAGCAGATCGAACTTTCCCGGGCAAGGACTAAATTGTCAACGAGATGTTTCAGACAGCAAAAATAATTGTTAAATCAGCACGCCTTTCAACAACTTTCTTTTTTGACATTCCCTTTGCCTTAAATCTGTATTTACCTGTTGTGCCTATTTTAAAAACAGAAGGTTTTACCCCATATTTTACAAGTTCATGAACAACATTGGCAGCCCTTGCAGCCCCAAGTTCAAAATTTGACCGATATTTTTTGTTGTGTATGGAATCAATATCTGCATAGCCATCCACAACAACCCTAACGTCATAACCGCGAATAAGGCCGGCAAGCTTGTTAAAAAAACTTTTATAAGTGTTGGCAATTTTAGAACTGCCAGAGGCAAATAATATTGGAAGGCTTGTCACAAGACGGCAGCATTTATCACCTGAACTTATTTCTATCCAATCCCCAAGTCCCGCTTTTTTTATCCTATTTTGAAGTTCTTTTATAAAATCATTTCGTCCCGCAGTGTGCCCGGGTCTTTTTATGGAAATGTGTGGTTGTATATTTCCGGCAGATAAATTATTTTTTTTCCGTGTGCCGGAACTTAAAGCAGCTCTGTCAACATTGTAAGAAGATTTCATCAGGTCATTCAGATCAGTTAAAATACGTTTTTTAATTTTCTCTAACGCTTTTATTTTACCGGTTTTAATTACAATGGACTCTTCCATGGATTCAGGTACATGTCTATTAAAATCTTTAATACTATCTATTTTTAAACTTAGCCATGCTCTGTTATCTTTTAAAGAAGATATCTGACTGTTTATTAAATCGATTGATCTGCGGTATTCCATAATTTTGTTGGCAACTGAGTCCTTTCCGGCAGGATGAGCTATAATACCGGCCTCTTTAAAAGCAAATAAATTCGGAATAATACAAAAAAAGTTCAAACTTATAATAACCGAAACATTTATAAATAATAATTTAATCAAGCCCTTTTTCTTACACAGGCAATTCATCATATTACCCATTAAAAGCCTCCATATTCTCTTGAAATACTCAGATTTTATGTAAATATTCGCTAAGCACTCCATCTTCGCCCATTTTGGCTTTCACAATAGCGTTAGTATGCTTTTGCAGTCCCAACAAATCTACGAATATGAAGCACTGCCGAAAATTCACATTATTTATAAGGTCGAATATTTACAATTTTATTTACTGGAACCAGTTATTTGAGATAACCATGGGATAATGCCGGATCTGGAAACAGCATTTTGTCCAATGCCTGCCGGCCACCATATCATATTCCTTTTTACAAAATTTACACGTAAACTCATATGGGCTTCTGTAATTCCATAATCCACCTTTACCAGGTCATCAACTTCCGCCCCCCTCAGCCAGGCCTGGGTCGACGTTCTGATCATGTCATAGTTAACAGCGCCCTGGCCAGCCTTCATATAGGCATCAACATATACTCCACGAAGTTTTTCCACAAGTTGCCTGTACCCGTCTGCAACTGCTGCCCTTTCAGCCATAAGCTCAGCCTGCCCTTTACTTATGGCAGTTTCAGGGGCAAGGCCCTTACCGGTTACATGAAAAGTCACAACTCTTGAATTTCTTAATCCGCTGCCACTGTCATCGATAACCGCTTCTCGTGAATTCACCCGATGCCGCCGGGAACAACCTGAAAGAATAAAAAACACCATAAATAAAACCATTAAAAACGCCAGTATTACTTTCTGTTTCTTCATTTTCCCATCCCTTTTTGATTTTTATTTTTTTTATTAAAAATAAAGCGCAAATATATTACGCCTATTTCATTTTTTGTTATGAACTGATTCGGAGCAAATCCAAATCAGCTCGTAGTTGTTTTTTTATATGAAATTCCTGCCAAGTACCGTTAATTATAAGAGTTGGCTTCTCGTCTTCGACCCTATATTTGTCAAAATCTTTGATTCTTTTAGGCCGTTTAAAAGCCACAAGATCGGCCTCATGGCCATTTTTTGAACGTTTTAATCCGGCAAACCTGATTTCACATTTTCAACTCATTGATTTGCCAAAAACTGCAATTGTGTGGTACATAGTTTTCAACATGATCCACGATTCAAAATGCCGTGCAGGCAACACAACCGGGCATTCATACGGCATATTTTTAAAATCGACATAAGATATGGTAAACTTAAATAAAATGCTCAAAGAAAACCCGCTACCCCGGATCAAATCATTTGCAATTAAAGACTTTTTTCTACCTTTTTTAATAAGACCGAGTACATATTACTTTATTATTTTCATAATATTATTGAGCTTTTATCCTTTTAAAATAGTAAACGGAGCTGAAACCAGACTTTTTTATGCCAGGGTGGATATTAAATACTCCGATAATAGAATTAAAAAATCAAACCTGATCATGGTCCCTGCAGAAAATGATTTCAGGACGAAAAAACTTGCTCATGTTGTAATATCCGGGACTGCAGGGTTTTCACACAGCAATCCTGAACTTTCCATTGAAACAAGGGCTGCTGATAATGCAATTCAGTTACTGCTTGAAAGACAGGGTTTAAAATCATTAAAAAGTAAATTAACAACTTTCAACAATTCAACCCACAATGAGATTGTGATGAGTTATGAGGGAACTGTCAAGCTGCCGTGGAAAATAATAAAAAAAAAATTTGATAAAAAAAATAAGCTGTGTACAATAACAATTGACATAGAATTTGCACCCACAACTTTTCCGGACAGATGGCAAACGCAAAGATTTAAATATAAAATAAAACAATTGTTTAAAAATTTTATTCTATTGTTTAAATAGTATCATTTAGTGTCATTATTTAATATCATTATTAATACGCGATATAAACCATGAATAAAAAAGAAATTGAAAAACTTGAAAAAAAAATTTTAAAAAAAGAAAAACTTGTTTTTGACGACCTTGACAGCAGAGAAAAAAAAGCGATGTTTGAACTGACTGAAGACTATAAAAAATTCCTTGATTCAGCAAAAACAGAAAGACAGGCTGCAGCGGAAATTATCAGAATGGCCGAAGAACATGGTTTTATAAATATTAAAGAAGTACTTGAAATTAAAGAAGGATTAGAAGAACCCATTAAACCCGATAAAGGAAAATATTATTCCATTTTTAAGAATAAAACTGTTGCGCTTGCTGTAATTGGAAAAGAGGGTGTGTCAAGTGGGATCAATATCATCGCTTCACACATTGATTCTCCAAGACTTGATCTCAAGCAGAACCCCGTTTATGAAGATACAGATCTTGCTTTTCTTAAGACCCATTACTACGGGGGAATCAGAAAATATCAATGGCTTGCTATCCCACTGGCTCTCCACGGAAAGTTTGTCAAAGCAAATGGGGATGAAGTTGAAATCAATATAGGTGAAGATGCTGATGATCCTGTTTTTGCCGTATCTGACCTTCTTCCACATCTTGCGGGAAAATTACAGGGAAATAAAAAATTATCAGAAGTATTTGAAGGTGAAAAGCTAAATCTCATTGCCGGCAGTATCCCCCTTGGCAATGATAAAATAAAAAATCGTTTTAAACTGAACCTGTTAAAACTTTTTTATGAAAAATATTCCATTACGGAAGAGGATTTTGTCAGCGCTGAACTTGAGGTTGTACCTGCAGGAAAAGCAAGAGATCTTGGCCTTGACAGATCTATGATCGGAAGTTATGGCCAGGATGACAGAATATGTGCCTTTACAGAGCTTAAAGCCATCTTTGCAACAAAAAATCAGGACAAAACAGCCGTTGGCTTTTTTTTTGATAAAGAAGAAATTGGAAGCGAAGGCAATACAGGTGCCAAATCAAGATTTCTTGAAGATTTTCTTTCCGACCTTGTTTTTATAAATTCTAAAAATTCCTCCAAAAATTCCAATGACCAGTTCCATTTCCATGAAAGACTTTTAAAAAAAATAATACTCAATTCATCTGCCCTGTCCGCAGATGTAAATGCTGCAATTGATCCGGATTTCAAGGATGTCCATGAAAAAATGAACGCCGCGAGAATTGGCCATGGAATATGTATAACAAAATTTACCGGTTCCCGTGGCAAAACCGGATCAAGTGATGCCAGTGCTGAATTTGTGGGCAGGATAAGAAAACTTTTCAACGAGAAACATGTTGTGTGGCAAACGGGAGAACTTGGAAAAACAGATCAGGGAGGAGGCGGAACCATTGCCAAATTCCTTGCAGAATACGGAATGGATGTTGTTGACTGCGGACCCGCTGTTCTATCCATGCATTCGCCATTTGAAGTAGCCAGTAAAGCAGATGTATACATGACTTTCAAGGGTTATAAAAATTTTTACAGGAGTTTCATATAACCGCCATGAGATTGCTGCTCATCCTGCAGTATATGCGTATATTCTATTTTTTAATATTTTTTTCCGCCTTGTCTCTGATGTGTTGTCACACAGCAAATGCCGTGATATCCCACCATTCTGACAATGGTATCGGGATACTACTCACAAATGACAAAGGGGCAATACTCTATGGAAAAAATATTGACAGATATTTCATACCTGCATCAACATTAAAAATTCTAACCTCTCTTGAGGCCTTTCATTTTCTTGGAGAAAATTTTCATTTCCACACCAATTTTTACATGGACAAGCAAAACAATTTAAAAATCAAGGGCTATGGCGACCCTTTTCTGACTTCAGAAGCAATTAAAAGTCTATGCAACGATCTTGGTGCATTTCTAAAACAAAAAAATATAAAGAAACTTAACTCTATTATCATTGATGATACATTTTTTACTCACGATATAAATATACCGGGAACAGGAAAATCCTGCAACCCGTATGATGCTCCTGTCGGCGCCCTGTGTGCTAATTTCAACACTGTGTTTTTTTCATATGAAAAATCAACAAACAGATTGATCAGTGCAGAACAACAGACCCCCCTGCTCCCCTTTGTTGAAAAAAGGGTTAAAGCATCAAAACTTAAAAAGGGAAGGATCGTTCTCTCCCGCCGGGAGAGCCGTTTCTATGCACCACTATTAATAAAATATTTCCTCAAATTGCAGGGGATTCATTTTATTAATGATACCAGTATAGTGTCAGCCCGTAAGTCCTTTGGTATATCTTCAGGGCACGTACATAAAGATGATAAAAAAATCCTAACATGGATATCGCCCTATAGTTTAAGAGAAATCATACAAAAACTGCTCAGATATTCAAACAATTTCATTGCAAACCAGATATTTCTCCACATCGGAGCAAAAGAATTTTCCCCGCCTGCCACAGTTAAAAAGGGGGTTCATGTTCTAACAGACTATGCTGAAAATACACTTAAAATAAAAAAAATAAAAATAGATGAGGGATCAGGGCTTTCTAAAAATAACAGGATAACCCCAAGGGAAATGATTAAATTATTGTTTGACTTTATGCCATATCATGATCTTATGAAAAAAAAATCCGATGTAATAAAAATAAAACTCAAAAGGTTAAATACATATAAAGTCACAATGGAAGAATTTTATAAAACAGGCACATTAAACAATGTTCGGACAAGGGCAGGTTATTTTAAAATAAACAGCAGACTTTACCCATATGTAATAATGGTGAATCAGGAAAAAAGCGGATATAAAAAAATCAAAGAAAAACTTCAAAAAATAGTAGTGAAAAATTCTCAATAACTGCCATGAGGCAGATCTGAAGGCTCTCAGATAGCCTCTCAATAAAACATGAAACTCTTATTCTTAAAGTAACTTAGCAGGAGTTTCATATAAAAAGTTAAAAACTGCCTCGCTCTATATAGGCATATGCACTGTGATTATGTATAGATTCAAAATTCTCAGCACTTACTGAAAACCAGGTGATATTTTGATCCTGCATGAGAATCTGCGCAACATCCCTTACCACATCCTCAACAAACTTTGGATTATTATATCCATGTTCGGTAACATATTTTTCATCTTCCCTTTTAAGTACAGAATAGACATCACATGATGCGGATTTTTCAACAAGTTCTATAATATCCTCTATCCAGATGAATTTTTTAAATCGGGTACTGACAAGAACTTCCCCACGCTGATTATGAGCCCCATAATCACTTATCTCCTTGGAACACGGGCATACTGATGTAATGGGAACGGCAACCTTAAGGACCATATCATTACTTTTGTCAGGTGCTGAGGAACCCAAAATAGAACATGTATAATTCATAAGTCCCTTTGCACCTGTAACAGGAGATGTCTTTTCAATAAAATATGAAAAAGTAATCTCTATATGGGAAGATTTTGCACCAAGTACATGTTTCATATCTTCAAGAATATTAATAATGGACTCTAATGAGACCTGTTGTCTGAACAGATGCAGCATTTCAACAAATCTGCTCATATGAGTGCCCTTGCAATGATGGGGCAGATCAACATACATATTGATCTCTGCAACTGTGGATTGAAGGCCGCGGCTTTTTTTATCCAATACCCTGATAGGATATCTAAGTCCCTTGATTCCAACCTTATCTATGGGAATATGCCTGTAATCCCTCTGCTTTTGAATATCTATCATATCTTATCATCACTTTATGCAAAGTTTTTTTACCTTATTTAGATTTGAGAGGATCCTGTAAAACCACTTTATCTGCAGCAATTTCCCTTAAGGCAGTTACAACATTCTCGTTTTTTGATCCTTTAATCACAAATTCAGCACCTTCCCCTACCTGTCTCACTCTCTTTACCGCCATATGTACAAGTGCAAAACGGCTCGGTACCTTTTTCAAACAATCTTCAATGGTAACTCTTGCCAAAGCATAACCTCCTATAAAATATCAATAATTTCGTAATTTCTTTTACCACCTGGAGCCTGGATCACAACTTCATCACCTGATTTTTTACCAAGCAGCGCAGTTCCAAGGGGTGAAGATACAGATATCTTCCCCTTTTTGATGTCCGATTCTTCCTGGCCGACAATCATATATTCAACTTCTTCTCCGGAATCAATATTCTCAAGAAGAACCCTTGTTGCAAATCTTACACAGTCCTTTGGTACAGTATCAGGATCTATAATTTTTGCACTTGCAATTTTATATCCAAGCTCTCCTATTCTGCCTTCAATAAAAGACTGTTTGTCCTTTGCAGCATCAAACTCGGCATTCTCAGACAGATCACCATGTGCCCTTGCAGTCTCAATTGCTTTTATAACTTCCGGGCGTTCAATGGTTTTAAGCCGTGTAAGTTCCTGTTTCAGAGCGGCAAACCCCTCTACGGTAATTGGTATCTGATCCAAATTATTTTATTCTCCATCTCTCAATCGTTATAATTCTTTACAAAAGTATTTATTTTACGTAAATATTCGACCTTAATAATATAAATTTTACAAATATTTACAATTTTACAAATATTTTTCAGCGAGAAGCTGTGCAATCTGAACGGTATTAGTTGCTGCACCCTTTCTTATATTATCAGCCACAATCCACATGTTAATTCCATTTTCTATGCTCTCATCCTGACGGATTCTTCCGACAAATGTTGCATCTTTACCAGCTGCGTTAATTGCAAGTGGATAAATATTATTAACTGGATCATCAAGCAGTTCAACACCATCAGCATCATTCATGAGTTGTTTTACCTGCTCTGCCGAAGCGTGCTTTACAGTTTCGATATTTACAGACTCGGAATGGGAGTAAAATACCGGAATTCTCACTGTTGTTGCAGTCACCCCTATTTTATCATCTTCAAAAATTTTCCTGGTCTCGTTCACCATTTTCATCTCTTCCTTAGAATAACCTGTGTCGAGAAAAGAATCAATGTGGGGAAGGCAGTTAAATGCTATCTGGTGCGGATAAACATTTGTTTTAACGTCTTTAAAATTTAAGATATCCTTAGACTGCTCAAGAAGCTCATCAAGGGCTTTTTTCCCGGAACCTGAAACAGCCTGGTAGGTAGAGATTACAAGCCTTTTAATACCAAATTCCCTGTAAACGGGATTTAAGGCTACGACCATCTGTATCGTAGAACAATTGGGATTGGCAATAATACCTTTATTTTTGTAGCCTGCAACGGCATGGGGGTTCACCTCAGGAACAACAAGGGGAATATCGGGATCCATGCGCCATGCACTGGAATTATCCACAACAACACAGCCTGAATCTGCTGCTGCCGGTGCAAATTGTTTACTTGCAGCACCTCCTGCAGAGAACACAGCAATATCATACCCGTTAAAGGAATCCCGGGTCATTTCTTCAACTACAACATCTTCACCCATGAACTGAAGTTTTTTCCCCGCAGAACGGCTCGATGAGAGAAATTTAATATTCTTCACAGGGAATTCACGTTCTTCAAGACATTCAATCATCTGCTTTCCGACAACGCCGGTAGCTCCGGCAACAATCACATTAAATTCTTTTTTATGCATTGAAATCTCTCCTGATCAGCGGGGACATTTTTTATCCCCTTGTACGTCACAAATCCAAGTTTATTTTTATAAGAAACTCCTGCTAAGTCCCTTTAAGAATCAGAGTTGGCTTCGCATCTTCGACCCTATATTTGTCAGAATCTTTGATTCTTAGAGGCAAATCCGGGCCAATCCAGATCCGCCTCATGGCGGTTCTATGGAATCAAATTAATACATATAACCGACAATGGAAGCTCCAGCCGCAACCTTTTCTCCTGGCGATACTGAAATGACAGTTGAGGCAGGAAGATAAATATCAAGTCGTGAACCAAAACATATCATTCCATAACGCTCCCCTGTTTTTAAATAATCACCACGACCTGTTCTGCACACAATGCGCCTTGCAATAAGCCCTGCAATCTGCACCACGGCATAGGATTTGCCCTTATCTGTACTGATTACAAGCGCATTCCTTTCATTATCCTTTGAAGATTTATCAAAGGATGCATTAAAAAATTTACCGGGGAAATATTCCGTTTTGACAATTTTACCTGTAAATGGGATACGGTTTACATGGACATTAAACACATTCATAAAAATACTGACTTTAATACAGGGCCCATCAGTAAAATCATTTTTATCAAGATTTTCAACAAGTAAAATTTTTCCGTCTGCAGGAGAAACAATAACATTTTCATCTTCAGGAATATTCCTGTCAGGATCCCTGAAAAACCAGCAGACAAACAGGGTAATAAAAAAAGCCGCCATGGCAGGCAAAACCCAGCCCATAAAAAAAAGCAGGGCTGTCACAACACATGCCCCACATATATAAAACAATCCCGGCCTTGCAATGGGAAAATCAGCTTTTGCAGGCCAATTTGATCTATCCATATTTTAAAAATCCAAATAATTTATGCGTGCCCTTAGGGAACTTCCACAAAATAAGAGACAGGCATTTAAAATATAACGGCCAAGAGGCCGATCTGAAGTCTATTAGACGGCCTCACAACGAACAATGAAACACTAATAATTCAAAGTACTTTGCAGGAGTTTCATATAAAAAATATCAGCAGCAACACTGACGTCAATCAGGCTTAAGACGGATAAAAATATCAAAAAAGCCAGCCATTGTCAACAAAACCGCGGAGAATATTTCTTAAAACCTCCATGCGGCCGATCTAAATTCAGGCCATGACCTGCCTTACAGCAAATTATGGGTCAAAAGGCCAGCAGTCTGCAAACTTAGCAGTTGAGGATCGAAAATTTTATAAGTTGAACGAGATTGCTTGTCTTCCGGCCCATCTACTTCGTTGCATCAAAGGCCGAATACGTTGAGTATGCAACCTTTAATGCGCCTTGTACATGGGCCGAAATTCTGCGCTATTTCTGTTCAACTTATTTCATCTCCGATCCTTACGTCCTATTTCTTGTAATTTATCTCTGCATCTGAGCAACGGAGATAAAGGGGCAGAGCAGAAAAAAAATCAAAGGAAAGCAGTTCAGGATTTTTAAAAGCAACATAAGCTATGGCAGCAGCACTGATGCTGTTATTAAATTCCGGGACAAAAACAGCACCGGAACCGAGACTATCGACAATAACATCCCTGAAGGCAACCGCTCCTGATCCTGCAAACAGGACATTTTTACCTGCCATCTCGCTTGCCTTAAAAGGATCAATGGCCATCTCTTCTGTCTTTTTTTCAAGCTGGCCCCCCTTAAAATAATAAACAGCAGTGTAGACCTCCCCCCTTTTCGCATCCATCATGGCGCAGACAGGCAGAGATGAACAGGAGAACTGCCAGGCAATACCGTCTAAGCTTGATATTCCTGCCACGGGTTTTGAAAGTGCATAGGCCACAGCTTTTACAACACTTATACCGATACGAAGTCCTGTAAAACTTCCAGGGCCCTTTGCAACGGCAAATCCATCGATCTCATCCATTGTTATACCTGCCCTTGCATTTATCATATGATCAACCATGCTCATCAAAACAGCAGAATGGGTTTTCCCCCTTGAATAAAACTCTTCGCATATGGGAATTCCATCATCAACAATGGCAGTGCTGCAGGATTTTTCAGAAGTATCCACTGCGATTATTTTCATAAAAATTCTCCGGAAAGCAGCATACTGTTTTATATGAAACTCCTGCTTAGTTCCTTTAATAATCAGAGCTTCTATATTTGTTGAGAGGCAGTCTGAGAGTCACCAGATCTGCCTCATGGCAGTTAATCAAAATCAGGCATCAGGTAATTTAAACGCCACATCAAGCACCTTATCAAGATCCTTTACACAGATAAATTTAATTTTCTTTTTAACCGTTTCAGGTATTTCATAAAGGTCCTTGGCATTTTTCTCAGGTATTATAATGGTTTTTATCCCGGCCCTTAATGCGCCAAGAGCCTTTTCCTTTAATCCGCCAATGGGCAGAACTCTTCCCCTCAATGAAATTTCTCCTGTCATGGCAACGGTATTATTTACCTTTTTTCCTGTTAATGCGGAAATAATTGCAGTGGCCATTGAAATACCTGCTGAAGGTCCATCCTTTGGTATGGCACCTGCAGGAACATGAATATGGATATCTGTATTTTCAAACTGTTCTTTTTCAATACCAAGTATGTCCATATTTGCCTTTGTATAGGTAAGTGCAGCCCTTGCTGATTCCTGCATGACATCGCCTATCTGTCCCGTTATGATAAGCTCGCCTTTTCCATTTAACAGAGCGGCCTCTATGTATAACACTTCCCCTCCGACCTCTGTCCAGGCAAGACCGGTCACAAGACCTGCCTGGCTTTCTTCCTGGTCAAGTTCAGTGAGGAATTTCGGAGGCCCGAGATATTGAGCAAGGTTCTGCTTTGTAATGGAAAATTTCCCTTTTTTCCCTTCTGCTATCTTTCTTGCAATTTTGCGGCAAATTGTACCAAGATTTCTTTCAAGGTTTCTTACTCCTGCTTCAAGGGTATATTCCGAAATAATGGAAGCCATGGCGCCGGGACTGATATTGACGGACCGCCTTATAAGCCCGTTTTCCTTGAGCTGCCTTGGAAAAAGATGCTTTGTGGCAATCTTGTCTTTTTCTTCCCTTGTATAACCGGATATTCTAATCACCTCCATCCTGTCAAGCAGGGCAGAAGGAATTGTGTCAGTCATATTAGCGGTGAGAATGAATAAAACCTTTGACAGGTCAAAGGGCATGTTAAGATAATGATCACTGAACTCTGAATTCTGTTCCGGATCAAGGGCCTCAAGCAGGGCAGATGAAGGATCCCCCCTGAAATCACTGCCAAGTTTATCTATTTCATCGAGCATGAAAACCGGATTGTTTGTACCGCACTGTCTTAAACTCTGAAGAATTCTGCCGGGCATTGCTCCTATATAGGTTCTTCTGTGACCGCGTATCTCTGCCTCATCACGAATACCGCCAAGGGAAATTCTGATGAATTTACGCTTCATTGCCTTGGCAATGGCACGGCCAAGGGAAGTTTTCCCGACACCGGGAGGCCCTGCAAAACAGAGGATCTGTCCCTTCATTTTCGGATTAAGCTTACGGACACTTAAATATTCAAGTATTCTCTCTTTAACCTTATTTAATCCATAATGATTTTTATCAAGAATAGCTGCTGATTTTTTAATATCAAGAAAATCTTTTGTGGATTTACTCCAGGGCATTTCCACAATGCAGTCAAGGTAAGTTCTTATAACAGATGCCTCTGAAGAGTCATAATGCATCTGTTCCATTCTCTTGAGCTGCTTAAAAGCCTCTTTTTCAAATTTTTCAGGAATTTTGGCCTTTTTTATCTTTTTTTTATACTCTTCTATTTCAGCAAATTTGTCATCGCTTTCCCCAAGTTCCCGATGAATTGCCCTGACCTGCTCCCTTAAAAAAAAATCGCGCTGACTTTTTGTTATTTCATCTCTTACGTCTGTCTGTATTTTTGCCTGAACCGTGGAAAGTTCAACCTCTCTTGTTAAAAGATCATTGACCGTCATTAACCGTTGAACGGGATCAATTGTTTCAAGCAGGGTCTGGGCATCTTCCACCTTAAGCCTCAGATTGGATGCAACAAGATCTGCAAGTTTTCCCGGGGATTCAATATGCTCAAGAAGATGTCCCACATCACTTGACATCTCACCCCTCAGCGCAAGAATTTTTTCACTGCTCTCCCTGACATTTCTCATGAGAGCTTCAACTTCAATATTGATCTCTTCCAGCTCTATATCCTGGATAATCTCTATTTTAACCTGGAACCATGAACGTTTTTTTAAATACTTTACAATCTTTGCTTTGGCTATTCCCTGCACAAGGGCTTTCACCCGCCCATCAGGCAGTTTAAGCATTTTTTGAATCCTGCCTATTGTACCTACTTCATACAGATCATCCGATGTTGGATTTTCTATCTCTGAATCTTTCTGTGTTGAAAGAAAAAGATATTGATCCGTATTCAGGGTTTCTTCAACTGCCTTGGTGGATTTTTTACGCCCCACAAAAAGGGGCAGGAGCATATCAACAAAAATAACAACATCCCTTACCGGCATCATGGGAAGAGTTGTTGGTATATTATCAATATCATCCTCTCTTTCAATAATTTCGATAAGATCGTCTATGTCGGTCTCGGCCATTTAAACTCCTTTTATTTATCTTTCTATTTGCATATTTC
>WFQS01000419.1 GCA_015486915.1 Desulfobacteraceae bacterium | reverse complement strand
CATCATACTTTCAACCGGGCGCTGTGAAGGAAAAGTTAAATGCAAGGATCTGATTGTTGAAAACGGTGGAATTTTAAATGCTGAAGTTGTTTCAATGAAATCAGATAAGTATGCCGCAGAAAAAGAAAAAAATGCATTTTTGCAGTCAGATATGAAAAATAGTAATAGTATAGAGCTTTAAAATAGATGTAAATTATGGGAAGTGCTTCATATTCGCCTATTTGGGACTGTGTAGCATACTAATGCTATGTGAACAGGCCAAAATAGGTGAAGATGGAGTGCTGGCCGAATATTTACAAATAGATCTTGACATATCCATGATAATGGGGTACTTAACCCAAATTATTTTTATGAATAGGAGCGAGTGAATTGAAAAAATATACATATAGTGCAAAAAGATCAGACAATAAAGAAAAATGGTGTGTTGTAGATGCCCGGGACAAAGTGCTTGGAAGACTTGCGTCTGAGGTTGCAGCGCGGATAAGGGGTAAACATAATCCTCTTTTTACACCCCATACAGATACCGGTGACTGGGTTATAGTGATTAATGCAGATAAAGTACGTCTTACAGGTAATAAATGGGACCAGAAAACCTATTATCGGCACAGTGGTTATACAGGTAATATAAAAGCCACCACAGCAAAGGAGCTTATGGCAAAAAAACCTGAAGAATTAGTCAGGAAAGCCGTAAGAGGCATGCTTCCAAAGAACAGGCTTGGAAGAAAACTTAATAATAAATTGTACGTATATGCAGGTGATCAGCATCCTCATGGTGCCCAGCAGCCTGAACTTCTTGAAATATAGTTTAAGAAAAAAGTAAGGGATCTGTAATAATTTATGGAAAATGATAATATTTACTATGCTACCGGCAAGAGAAAAACCTCTGTGGCTAAAACATGGCTTAAGCCCGGAACAGGGAAAATTGTAGTTAATAATAGAGCTCTGGATGATTATTTTGTGCAGAAAACTGCAAGAGATCTTCTGTCTCTGCCCCTTGTACTTACTGAAATGATGGATTCTGTTGATATAGATATCCGGGTAATGGGCGGTGGTGTCATGAGTCAGTCAGGTGCTGTGAGGCATGGAATTTCAAAGGCTCTTGTTCTTTCCGATTCAGAGTTCAGGGGGGTTCTTAAAAAAGCCGGTTGTCTTACAAGGGATTCAAGGATTAAAGAACGTAAGAAATATGGACAAAAGGGTGCAAGAGCCCGTTTCCAGTTTTCAAAAAGATAATATTGATATTTTTGAAAAATATTCAATTCTGCCTGAGTCAATTAAAGGCACATTCTTTAAACTCAGGGAGATGCTTAACCTTTTTGAGCCTTAAAATTGGGCTTAAGTATAAACAGGGCGATTTTGACAAAGCCCTGAATACAGATATTCTTTTTATAAGAAAGCCTTTGTAAAACAACGTGTAACTTTCATTTTTAGTCAGAAACTTTGATTTTTTGAGGCAATCCGGGCAAATCTCGGTTGGCCTCATGGCAGTTTATATGAAAGAGCTCATTTTTGACGAAGTAACGGATGCTCTTTTTATGTTTTTCAAAATCTCTGATTTTTTGAGGCATACAAGTGCAGTTCAACTCGGCCTTATGGCCGACATATCAAAATAAGGTTATAAATGGGGGCCAGGCATTCCAAAGCCTGCCTCCATTTTTTTTAAGGAATTACAAAATCATAAAATGCTGTTGGCTTCGCATCTAAGACCTATTTTTTGTCAGAATATTTGAAATTTTCATTCCTTGATTCTTTGAGGCTGTATGAGAGTCTTTAGCTCTGCCTCATGGCAGTTATATGGTACTTATTCATGAAAACTTTCCTGTTCTATGATATTGAAACAAGCGGCTTGAATTCATCCTTTGATCAGGTTCTTACCTTTGCTGCAATAAGAACAGATCTTAATTTGAATGAGATCAGCAGGGAATATATAATAGTAAAGCTGCGGCCTGATATTGTTCCTTCACCAGGGGCTTTTATAACGCACAGGCTGTCTCTGCAGGAGTTGAATTCAGGGCTTTGCGAATATGAAGCTGCCGGAAAAATCCATGAGATTATTAATACTCCTGATACCATCAGCCTTGGATATAATACTCTTGGATTTGATGACGAATTTTTAAGATTTACCTTTTACAGGAACCTGTTTTCTCCCTATATCCATCAATATGCCAATGGCTGCTCACGCATGGATGTTCTTCCTTTAACCATTCTTTACAGATTGTTTAAGCCATGGGTTTTAAAATGGCCACAATTAAATGGTCGGCCCAGTTTAAAACTTGAATTGATCAGTGGAGAAAATTCACTTGTTTCATCGGGCAGAGCCCATAATGCCATGGTTGATGTGGAGGCGACTGTAGCGCTTGCAAAGCTGCTTTTTCATGAAAAAGAGATGTGGAATTACTGCCTTGACTTTTTTGATAAAAAAAAGGATCAGGCAAGGATAGAGCAGATTGAACCGTCAATTCATATAGATTCAGAGGACTACAGGCTGTGTATCATGGTTTCCCTGTCCTTTGGAAGTAAAGTGATGTATATGGCACCTGTTCTTTCCATTGGACATTCAACAAAATATACCAATCAGAGCCTGTGGTTGAGACTTGACACTGAGAAAATTCTGCCTGATAAGTTCGATCCTGACAGGGCTGATCTTTTTGCCATCAGAAAAAAATATGGTGAGGCAGCAATTGTACTTCCGCCTGCAGAACGATTCTGGAACAGACTTTTAAATACACAGCGGGATACCTGTAAGAAGAATCTTTCATTAATTAATGACAGTCCCGGGCTTTTTAAAGAAGTCGTAAAATATCATCAAGATTATCAGTATTCCTTTATCCCTGAACTTGATTATGATGCATCCCTTTATCAGGCAGGATTTTTTTCATGGCAGGAAAAAAAAGAAATCGCCATATTCCATGATGCTTCCATGGACGAAAAGGTTAAATTATCAATTGTACCTGAATCTCCTATAAAATCACGCAGAATTAAAGATATGGCATTTCGTATAATGTTTAGAAATTATTCGGATTCTACGTCTTTTCCATCTGGTGTTTCTCCGGTACAGACACAGGATGTTATTAAATATTTGAACAGACTCAGATCATTTAAGCCCGGGGATGCCATTAAAGGATTTAGAAATGATGTTAAATTGACTTGTTATGGTGCTGCAGGGGAAATAAAACGTTTAAAGAAAGAAAACAGATGTGATGGGGAGCAACTTGAAATACTTGACTGGATTGAATCATATATCAAAACGATGCAGAACAGCTGAATTCTTTACTATACCCCGCTTAATCTTTTTAATTCATCTACCTGTGCGCGGTGAATAAACCTGTTTAGTTCATCTTCTTTTTCAGTGGGAAGTTTAATAAATTGTATTCCCATGAGAAAATTCAACTCATTGAAATTTATATTGATTCGTTTTATCTCAAAATCAGCGGCGATTTCACTTACAGGTTTGTCAACTTTATCCATGAGAAGATTGATATTGATTTTTGCCTGATGGTGTACCTTAAGTTTTGTCAGAGGGTTGACCTTTTTTTTTATTTTTTTTGGAATAATAAACCCCATACCGCTGAGGGATATATCTCTTATAATAAAATCCTTTGAAGAGTAAAATTTTGTTTTCCCATCAATTATTTCTGCCTCTGTACTGAATTTTTTGCTCAGAGGCAGCCTGTATCCTGACCGTATATTGGTTTCAATTACAGGGAGAAAGTATTTAAGAAATATGACACTTATATTCTTTCCGTTTGCAAGTTTGTATTTATTGCTTGAACCTGTGGGAATGCATTTTAAGCCTACCCGTTGCTTAATATTATTTTTTTGCCGGAAAATAGTTGTTATATGCATTTCTTTATATTTTGCTGTGGTTTTTACGGCCTGCAGCGGTTTGGCTATGATAAATTTCTGTACGTCCGGATCAACATCATAAATAATTGAGGACATGGATACAGGGTGCAGGGAGTTCAGATTTAAAACCAGATCAATTCCGGTTGATGGAGAAAAGATTTTTTCTATTGGAAATTCCATAGTGTTCCTAACCATTCAGGCAGAGCGACTTTAATCAATAATTTAAAGATGCTCTGCCTGAATAAAACCTTGCGTGGATATAGGAGGATATAGATATAATACTATTTAACTGCCTCTTTCAGTGCTTTTCCCGGGACAAATTTAGGTACATTCCTCGCAGGAATATCGATTTCTTTTCCAGTTTGCGGGTTCCTGCCTTTCCTGGCTTTTCTTGCAGCGGTTTTAAATGTTCCAAAACCTACGAGTGTTACAGACTCTTTGTTTGAAAGAGCTTCCGTGATTGATGTGAGTAAACAATCCACAGCAGCCTGGGCTTCTTTTTTGCTGCTGAGCACTTCTGCTACCTTGCCGACTAAATCACCTTTGTTCATCGTTGATCACTCCTTTTGTGTGTTTTTAATTCTGTTGATTTATACGCAGAATCAACAGAGTTAAGGATAATTAGACCCATGGAAATATTAATGCAATAAGTTCAAGATTTTTCTTGTGTTACTCCATAAAAAAAGGCATCTGCACTGCCCTGTAAAAACTTACTGCATAACCTGTTCCCAATAAAATTATTTGGTGTAAATATTAAAGATGTATGATATCAGGATTCAAATAAAGCTGTAACACAGCATTGAAGCCTTAAATCAGCTTTTTTCCTGATAAGTTACGTGCTTGAGAACACGGTGTCAAGTATTTATTGGAATTTTTTTCAAATAATTTGTTGCATGCGTTTGATAAAGGTTTTAGTATGCATGCATAAGGAGAAAATATGGAAGCTTCAATTGTGAATCCCTTTATTGAGGGCGCCCTTTATATTCTTGATACTACTGCCTCTTTAAAAGCAAGGCCTGCGGCCCCTTTTTTAAAAAAAACTTCTGCTGCCAGAGGTGATATTTCAGGAATTCTTGAGATGGCAGGTGACATTTCAGGCTCTGTTTCGGTGACCTTTACGGAAAAATGTATCCTTGGTATTGTATCGGCCATGTTTGGAGAAGAGATAATAGAAATGGATGAGGAAATCAATGATGCTGTGGGTGAAATAGGTAATATGATTTCAGGCAGGGTTACAACCAAAATGACAGAGATGGGTAAAACTGTTAAGATAAAGCTGCATGAAGTTAAAGCCGGAAAGAGGCATACCATTGATCATCCTGTTTTGGAAGATGATGAAGATAAAAAAGTTCTTGCCCTGCCTTTTGAAACCACGAAAGGTAACATGCTAATAGAGATATGTTATTAACAACACTAAATATTTAAATTCAGATACCAGTGAATAATCTGTTTTCCAAAAAAAATATATATTATGACTCCTGATGAAAGATATGGTCCAAAGGGAATTTTAAGTTTTATATCACCTGCCTTTGTGATAATCAGGATTAAAACCCCTGCAATGGTTCCCAGCAGAGAACCCACAAATGTTGTGAACAAAACTCCTTTCCATCCGGTTGCAGCACCAATCATTGCAAGAAGTTTTATGTCACCTCCGCCCATTCCTTCCTGTTTTCTTAAGAGATAGTATAATAATGCAATAAGATAAAGACTTCCACCTCCTACAATTATTCCTGTAATGGTGTCCATTATTGACATTTCAGGCAGGAAAAAAGATGAAAACGCAAAAATAATGATCCCGGGAAGTGAAATTACATCGGGTATAATCTGAAAATCAATGTCAATAAAAGATATTGTTATAAGGACGCAGATAAAAACAAACCAGAAAAAAGCTGCAGGACTTAAACCGAATTTTAAAATTACAGCCAATGAGGTAAAACCTGTCAGCGCCTCTATAAATGGATATCTCAATGAAATTTTGTTTTTGCAGTATCTGCATTTTCCCATGAGAAAGATATAGCTGATGATGGGAATATTTAAATAAAAGGGTATATGTGTTTTGCAGGATGTGCAGAAGGAACCTGGAAAAACAATGGATTTTTTGTTGGGAATCCTGTAGATGCAGACATTTAGAAAACTTCCAATGCACGCTCCGAAACTGAAAACTGCCAGCATAAATATTGGCATGGCTGTAATAGTATTTATATTCATTTTGTCCTGTTAATATTTATTGCTTCAATTTTAAAGATAGACTACAATAACTACTTATAAAAATTTAAACTTAATGGAAATGAAAAAAATTAAAAAGAAAAATAAATTTAAATAAGGAAAAAAATAATGGAAAGACTTGATGCTATTTTTGCCCCGCAATCCATAGCGGTGATAGGAGCTTCATCAACACCCGGAAAGGTGGGCCATGATATTTTTGCAAATATTTTAAAGGGTGGATACACCGGTACGGTTTACCCGGTAAACCCAGGGTCCCGATCAATCCTGTGCGTGAAAACATATAAGACAATCCTTGATATTCCAGATCCCGTTGATCTTGCCATTATTATTCTGCCTCCTGCTCTGGCGCTTACAGCCGTGGAACAGGCAATTGAAAAAGGAATTAAAGGCGTGGTTGTGGTAAGTGCAGGTTTCCGTGAAGTGGGCGGGCAGGGGGCAGTAATTGAAGAAAAACTTGTTGACCTGTGCAGAGCAGCCAATGTTCGTTTAATAGGACCAAATTGCCTTGGCGTGATCAATCCCCTTGATTCTGTCCGGATGAATGCAAGTTTTTCATCAAGGATGCCCGAGGCAGGGCATATCTCTTTTATTTCCCAGAGCGGGGCCCTTTGTACTGCTGTGCTTGATTTTGCCGATGACCGGGATTTCGGTTTTTCTAAATTTATTTCCATAGGTAACAAGGCTGATGTGGATGAACTGGATCTGCTGCGCTATCTGCACGAGGATCTTGATACAGATGTTATCATGATTTATCTTGAGGCTCTTGGCCGTGGACCTGAATTTATAAAAGCTGTAAAGGAGATCACTTCAGGTGACCGCCCGACTCCCATCATTGCAATAAAATCGGGAAGAACCAGTGCAGGTGCCCTTGCAGCGGCATCCCATACAGGATCACTTGCAGGTTCAGAAGCTTTATACGATGCTGTTTTTGAGCAGTCAGGTATAATAAGGGTGGATACAATTGATGAATTGTTTGATTTTGCAACGGCCTTTGCCTGTAAAAAGGAAAGCGCCCTTGGAAAAGTTATAAGAAAAATTCCCGGCGGCAGAAGAATTGCCATTGTTACAAATGCCGGGGGGCCTGGAATCCTTGCAACGGATATGACCATGTCTTCGGGACTGGAACTTGCCAGATTCAGTGAGGAAACAATAGAAGTTCTTGCAAGCCATCTGCCGGCTGCAGCCAATATTCATAACCCTGTGGATGTCATTGGAGATGCTGATTACGACCGTTATGAAAATGCACTTGCAGCTGTGATCAATGACGATGGTGTGGATGGAGCCCTTGTTATCCTCACTCCCCAGTCCATGACCGATGCAGAGGGGACTGCAAGGGCCATTGTTAAGATTGCCCGGCGTTCTTCAAAACCCATTTTAAGCTGCTTCATGGGAATCATAGATGTGTCTGCAGGTGTAAAATACCTCCAGGAATACGGTTACCCTGTTTATAAATTTCCTGAGAATGCTGCTAAATCCTTTGCCGCCCTGTTCAGGTATTCAAAATGGCTGAACCGCCAGCATATGGCACAGTTTAAATTTCAGCACAATAAAGACCGTGCATCTGAAATTATAAAAACATGTATTGATGCCGGTAAAACGTATCT
>WFQS01000418.1 GCA_015486915.1 Desulfobacteraceae bacterium | reverse complement strand
TTTAATAATGGTATTGGCATGATTGCCGTTGTGCCTGAGAAATCTGCCCAGGATGTTCTTGACAGGCTGGGAGCCATGGATGAAAAGGCCTTTATAATTGGAGAGATAGCATCAAGGGAAGGCTCGGAAGAACAGGTACAGTGGGTTTAAAGAGATGCAGGCCTTAAAAGGGAAAAACGTTCATGATAATTCTGGGCATTGAATCCTCCTGTGATGAAACTGCAGCAGCTGTTATTGAAAATGGAAAAACCGTACTCTCATCAGTTGTTGCATCCCAGGTTGCTGTTCATCATAAATACGGCGGAGTGGTGCCTGAGCTTGCTTCACGCATGCATGTTGAATCAATACTTCCCGTTGTTGATCAGGCGTTGAGCGAAGCAGGTATCTCCATTGATGACATTGAAGGTGTTGCAGCGACAAAGGGACCGGGGTTGATCGGTGCACTTCTTGTTGGATTTTCCTTTGCAAAGGCTTTTGCCTGGGCAAGGGGGATTGCTTTTGCAGGTGTCAATCACCTTGAAGGCCATTTATATTCGCTGATGCTGAACTCTTCTCCACCTGTTTTCCCTTTTACTGCGCTTCTTGCATCCGGAGGCCATACAAATCTCTATTACGTAACATCGTATAATGAATTTGAACTCCTTGGACAGACCCGTGATGATGCTGCAGGAGAGGCCTTTGACAAGGTTGCAAAAATGCTTGGTAAAGGATATCCCGGCGGTGCTGTCATAGAAAAACTTGCCTTGCAGGGTGATCCTGATTCCATAAATTTTCCAAGGAGTTATCTTGATAAGGATGGATTTGATTTCAGTTTCAGCGGGCTTAAATCCTCTGTTGCAAGATATATTAAAGAGCATAAGAACTCTCTTGATGCAAAAAAAACAGCTGACATTGCAGCAAGTTTTCAGAAGGCTGTTATTGATGTATTATCCTTTAAATTGATAAGGGCGGCATTAAGTAAAAAATGTTCACGCATAGCCCTTGTGGGAGGCGTATCTGCAAATTCTTCTCTTGCATCCGGATTGTCAGATGAAGCGTTAAGGCATGGAATGAACTTTTATGTTCCTGCAGGAGAATTTTGCGGGGACAATGCTGCAATGATAGGGGCACGGGGCTATCGACTAATTAAAGAGGGTAAGTTATCCGGGCTTGAAGATGATGTTTTTTCAAGGGCAAAAAAGCAGAGGTTGAATTGAATTTTGAAATTTCTTTGTCAAATACAGTGCTGCAGGACATTAAAGTGCTTTGTTTCTGCCTGTTTTCTTTGCTGCATGCTTTTTCCCGGATGCAGAAAGGATAATAAAGTTTCTGCAGTTTCCAATGATTATCTGCTTAAGTGCGGCAATATCATAATTTCAGCCAATGGATTCAGTGAAGATCTTGAAGTTGAGAAGTCGGCTTATCCATATGATATCAATTCCGACCCGGAAAAATACAAAAACCTTGTTCTTGATCTTGCAGCCCAGCTTTCCCAGGAACTTGTACTCAGGGCAGCAGCTTTAGAGGATGGAATTACAGTGTCTGAAAAGGATATTGACGCTGCTGCAAAAGATATAGAAAAAGATTTTCCCGGCGATACTTTTCAAAAGATGCTTTTAGAAAATGCAGTGTCATATTCAGTATGGAAAAAAAGGCTGGGAATAAGGCTTTTGATTAATCGTTTTATTGAGAAAGATCTGAAAGATAAAATTGAAATGACTCCGCATGATATTGAAAATTACTATCAACGACATAAAAAAAATGGTGAATTCCAAAAAAAAGATGTGGCGCAGCATGGTCGGGAGAAAGGAAAACAACGGGGTATAACACAAAAGCAGACGGATATTGAGGAAAAAGAGCTTCTTGTTCAATTGCGTTCACAAAAAGCAGAAAAAAAATATCCTGCATGGATAAATGCTTTGAATAAAAAATTCCCCGTTGAAATAAACAAAAAAGCATTAAGTGTTTTTCTACAATTAAAGGAATAGTATATGATTAATTTTAACAAATATTTTTTTGGTACTCTATGCGTGTTTTGTGTATTATTTTTGTGGTCACCTGTTTCCAATGCAAGGGTGATTGACAGGATTGTTGCAGTTGTTAATGACGATATAATAACATTGACAGAACTTAACAAGGCGGTATTACCCTATGTTGCTAAAATTAATTCAGCAGGTTATTCTTCGGAAAAAAGGAAAGAAATTTTATACAAGATTAAGAAGGATATGCTTGACCGCATGATTGACAAAATGCTAACTGATCAGGAAATAAAAAGGCTTCATATCACTGTTACAGATCAGGAAGTTAATAATGCCATTGAAAGATTAAAACAGTCTCAGTCAATGACACAGGAGGATCTTGAAAAAGCGTTAAAGCAGAACGGTCTTACTTTAAAGGAATACCGGGAAAGAATGCGCCGGGAAATTTTAAGACCGAAATTGATTAATTATGAGATTAAATCCAAGGTTATAGTCACTGACCAGGATATTAAGAAATATTATAATGAGCACAAGCAAAAGTTTTCAGGGGTTAATAAATATCATATTTGTAATATATGTCTTCCTGTGGATGGTAACGCTTCTGATGAGATTAAAGCTGAAAAGTATAAAAAGGCTGAGAAAGTAAAAAAATTGCTTGATCAGGGAAAAAATTTCAACGATCTTGCAAAAAAATATTCTGAGGTACCCAATGCAGCTGATGGAGGAGATCTCGGGACCTTTGAAATGGGAGCACTTTCCGGTAAGATAAGGGATGCAGTATCAGGACTTAAACCTGGAAAATATACAGATGTGATGTTGACGGATCAGGGATATCAGATTTTTTATCTTGAGGATGTCAAAACAGAAAATGGGAAAACCCTTGATGAAATTTCAACACAGATATCAAAAAAGCTGTACAAAGAAAAAGCTGAGAAAAAATTCAAATCATGGCTGGAATCCTTAAAGGAAAAATCCCATATTAAGATTATGCTTTGATTGATTAATTTCCGGCCAAAATTTGCATTATAACGGCCATGAGGCCGATCTATTGAGTCTTAAACGGCCTCAAAGAATCGAAGATTCTTACAAATATAGAAACTCTAATAATTCAAAGTATTTTGCAGGAGTTTCATATAACCGCCATGAGGCGGATCTGGATTGGACCAGATTTGCCTCAATTATTGTTATGTCGTGTATTTAATATGGATATATCCCGCTTTTCAAGTGATGCGATTCTACTCAAGAGAATGGAATATGGTGATTATGACTTGATCATAACTTTTTTCACACGTTCCAAGGGCAGGATCTCGGTTATTGCAAAAAATGCAAAAAAAAGTGTCAAACGTTTTGCAGGGGCACTGGACCCGTTTTCCGTGATGAATATCTGCTGTACAATACCAAAGAGACAAAATGCTCTGCCAGTGCTGTGCAGCGTTGATCTTGATGACTCATTTGCAAAAATCAGAACCGATACCGAAACAACGGGTTATGCCTTTTACTGGGTTGAAATTGTCAATTCATGGATGGAAGAGGGCAGGGCGATGCAGCCTCTTTATGAACTTCTGCTTTATGTCCTGGCCGCCCTGAATTCCGGTTCAATGAAAAAAGAGGTGTTAAGTCTTTTATTCCAGATCAGATTCATGGCAATGTCCGGGTTTGATCCAAATTTTTCAATGTGCGGTAAATGTTCAACTCCTCTTGATGAAATTAATCAGCAGAGTTTTGTTTTTGATTTTGCAGAGGGGAAATTTATCTGTGACAAATGTGGTAAAAATTCAATCAGGCATGGAATTACAGTTTCAAAGGGTACTTTAAAACAGCTTTTATGGATGAAAAACAGTGATATTAAAAGAATTGAAAGAATAAAGCTTTCTCCCTGTTCTATAATTGAAGGTGAGAAACTGCTCGAATCATTTGTTCCATGTCATATCGGCAGGAATCTTAAAAGCCTTGTGTTTTTAAGGAGAATAAGGGGAAAGGCATGTTTACAGCCAAAGACTGTGTTTCAATACATTAAAACCCGGTGAGTGAGTAAATATAAGGCTTAATATGATTTGCAGTTTTCTTCTTAAAAATTGTGAAATAAATGTGTCTGTTCCCTGCAGAATAGATCTTGGCGGAACCCTTGATATCAGTACTTTTTTCCTTCCCCTGAACCATTTTGGTCCATCAACTTTTAACATTGCCCTTGATATGAGAACACACGTTAGATTATCCGCCTGGGAAAAAGGGTATGTAAAAATTTCTTCAAGGGGATTTAAAAGCGCCGAATTTAAGGCGGGATA
>WFQS01000417.1 GCA_015486915.1 Desulfobacteraceae bacterium | reverse complement strand
ATACTATAACGCTTGTTTCAGGCTCATTATTTTATAAAAATGCAATATTATATGTAAAATAAGTAGGTTACAATAATTACCTTTCGATTACAAAGTGACAAAGAACTATAACGTTTTCATTTTTGCCCATTTTTTACAATAGTTCAGTGCAATTTCAGGAAAAAAGCATATGATATTCAACTGAGAAATATGTATTATCTGTTCATGGACTTTGGGAAGAAAGGAATGGCGGATACAACAATAGGCCATAAACTGTTGGAACAGTCATTATGGCCTATTGTAAGGTATTTATAGATTGGGCATGAAGGTATCTTATGATATTACTGCGGAGGCAGGGCAGAGATAAATTCCAGAGCAAGATTGATATCGACAAAGGTGTATTTTAACTCTTTTGCCCTGTCTTGACAGTCGGTGCATATCTCTTTGAACTTTCGCATATCTCCCCTGGTTGCCATATAAATCTGTTCGATGGCTTCCTGTTCAATATCCTTGTATTCATCAATAAAATCCTCAACCTCAATGGGGTATAGAATAAGAGTTTTTAAGCGGCTCAGGATATCGGGATGCTCACTGATTAAAAAAGTCCTGACCTTTGGCAAACCAGCAAAAACAATGGGAACACCGGCATCTATTATTCGTTTTAAATATGGCCAGACCCGGCAGTCAAGATCATTTGCCTCATCTATTACAATAAAGCAGTTTGACAGGCTGCATATGGTTTTTAAATATTCAGGTGTTCGTCTGTAAGTAGCTTTTGTCTCATAGTTTAATTCTTTTAAAATCGATGCCAGGGTCTCATGTATATTGAACAACGATTCCACCCATACTGCATATAATTTTTTGGGATGCAGCAATTTTAAAAAACGGGTTTTCCCCACACCGTAATCTCCTTCTATTAAGACACTTTGTCCACGGTAAATCCGATTATATGTGGCACTCAAATAGGAAACACGACGTTTGTCATTGATAAAATCTTCTTTTCTTTTCATGCTATTTCTCCATGGGAAGCGTACGGTGCAACATGTGTTCTTCTGTTATGATTCTGGCAGTCAAGAATAAAGGCATTGAATAATGCAATTCCTGTCATGGCCTTAGGCTGCTTCATTTTTTTTATATATGTCGTGTACCTTTTCTGATTTGTTTTGATAATTTTTTTTGTCGTATTCAGGCTAAGCCCTTTTCTATACATTTTGATCAGTAATGGCCGGTCCACCACCATGTTTTTGAGCTTTAAAAAATCAATGATTTTATCCAGCTCATTTTCCCCGGAAAGTACGGCTGCAGATTTTACAGGTTTCTCAAAAGGTTTCTGTGCAAGGGCTTCTCCGAGAAATATGCCATTATCTCCAGGTTCAAAAATAAACAGCCTGTCATTATATTCAGATATTTTTACAGGTGTACTTTTATGACTGCTGAACTGACCTGTAGCCACATAGTAATTCCGGTTATCAAACCGAATAATTTTTTGTCTGGAAACTGTGGCTTTGATCTTTTCAAAACCATATTTCATGTACTCCTTTACTTGTCCTTTTGAGAATGTAAGCAAATCGGTTTTTGTTTTTAAAAATAATTCAAGTTTTTCCTCCGGCACCCATGCGCTGATTTTCCCTTCTTCAGAAAAATAGTGTTTACTGCAATTGTGTTCATGGCGATATTTTTCTATAATTTTACATGATTTGAGGTCATGAAGGCAGATATCAAGGTATGTCACCGTGATCTTTTCCTTTTTCCCATGATTGAAAATAATGCCGGGCACTGTTTTGACAATCCTGTCTTCAAATTCCTTGATAATCCTGATTTCAAAATTGTGAAGTCCACGGTGAGATGACTCTAAATGGGCTTTATCTTTCGGGGTATATATCCTTGCAAAATCAGGCTCCATATAAAATCCATCCGGGGTTGAATGTTCTAAATTCAAAGCGTTAACAGGTCGTTTCAGATTCAGGAAACCCTTGGCATTATCCGGCCTGATGCGTATTCTCTTTTTAGGAAATCCTGTGCTTAACAGGAATTTAGAAAAAAGATCCACAGAGTTCCAGTTACTTTCTGAAAAATAAGCATCAAGACTAAACATATACCGGGAGCCGGTGTCATAGAACTCAATTACCCTGGGCTTTTGCCACTGGTTTCTATCATTTCTTATTTTTAAATATCGAAAGGCGCATCCATCAATCTGGATCAGATCAAATACCGGTTCAGATTTGAAGCTGTTTTTTACAGGGATATCATCATCAAAATCAGGTTTATTTAAATAGAACTGAAGGTTCTCACGCTTCACTGTACGTCTGAGGGCGGCAAGGGATATGGATTTATTAAATTCCTGTTCAAGAAAATGGTGATAGTTCTTAATTGTTCTTGCTTTGCAGGTAATAAAAATAAATCCCTGGCTTGACGGATCACAGGATGCTTTGACCATTTCCACAAAGCGTTTTATAACATTACTATCCAGCGAAAGAGGGCGGCCGCTGCACTTACGGCCTTCCATAATATTTTTTTCCACAAGTAAAAGAGGACCGGGAATGATACCGGTTTTTTTATACTGATCTTTATAATATTTTTTAGAGACTCTCTTTGCAGAACCTTTTTTGTCCATTATTTTTTTATGCAGCAAAAGGTAAAAACGATCATCAGTCGTTAAAATATCTGTGGTCACTGTTTACCCCCTTTGATAAAATTTTTTCCCGGATAACACTGTTCCACAATAATCCGGCCTGCCGGGATGTCTTCTGCCAGTGATCATTTTGTGCTATCTGCACCTGTTTTAACATAGTAGTAACAGCCTCCATGTATTCTTTGCTGATTTGCTTCGTTAAATCCACCGGTTTGTCATCAACTGATTTGTCTTTATCCGGCTTTTTGAATGCCATGACAAATTTTTTAATATTGTAAGCTGTTTTTTCCATACCGGTGTTTAAAAATTTTTTCCATACTGTGCTCTGCTCCGTGGGAGTTAACTTCATTAGAGGACGGACCTGGGCCTCATTTGCCGGAAGATTGTCTCCAATTGGAGACAAATGACTGATAACCTTATGGGCATTTATAAGGCGGTAGGCATGTGCTCTTCCCATATCCCATCTGTCTTTTGTGTAGGCTTCAAAGGTGTCAAATAATGTCAGTTTGTATAAACGCCTGTCTCTGATCTCTTCCAGCGCTTTGCCAATTGACCTGAATCGATTCTGATTGCTGGAAATCTGATTTTCCAGGTAAATTAACCTATCTTTTTCCATTATAGCATACCCTTTGGCATGGGTTTGCCAATGCCCGTTGAAAGTCTGTTTAATATCTGCATGGCATTATCCTGACAAAAAACTGTGTGCGAAAGATGTTGCAGAAATAAAACACTTTCTTTAAATCCAACCCCTTTTACAACCATGACAAGATCAATGGTGTTGAAATTTCTTTCACATCGAAAACAGCGGGCAAGGTTGGTTGCAGGATTTACTGCTGTCTGAAATTCATTACATACAGGGCACAAAAATCTAAATACACCTTCACTTATTTTTGAAGGAAGTTGAAGCCTGTCTTTAATCAACATCTCCATCGGTATGGTATTTCTTAATTCAAACAGCTCTCTTGACGAAAAACGCTTTTTCATGGGTCACCTCATAGTTATCAGGGTTTTTATATTTGTTGCGGGCTGGAGTAAGTCCAGTGCCGCTTCATGGCGGTTATATATGAAAGCCTTGTCAACTTCCTGCAGTTACATAACTTTCATTTTCCCACCGGTAAATTGATTGTCCATTACTGTTTTATACAGCTTATCTTTTATACCCTGTCACCGACAGCCTGTCAGTTGCGTCTTAAACACCCGCCATGAGTACTTTGTTCATATCAGCTTTATTAACAATGAGTTAGCATCATGATGCGTCTTAGAACCACTACTGGAGTACTCTGTTAATATTTCCTGTAATTACGGTATATTATGCCATTCATGCGTCTTGAAATGATAAGTTGAGTAGTCTGAAAATTTTGCCTTATTTTATGTCGATCAGGTATTTCAAGGATATTCGGAGAGTTTTCAGGTGAACCCCGCACCACTGTAGTGTATCTGGTGTATAATTTGATAAATTAGATATTGAAGGATGATTAGATTTTTTATTCCATACTCGTTTTTAATAATTTCATATGGCAAAACAGGTTGTGTTGAATCTTCAGAATTTAATTTTCTTCCGGAATATTTTTTTTTATGATCTGAATCTTTCCGATCAGATTCTTTCTCCTGATCTTCAACTATTTCAATTTTCCTGCTTAGATAGTTG
>WFQS01000416.1 GCA_015486915.1 Desulfobacteraceae bacterium | reverse complement strand
TTCCACCTGCTTTACCGTATCAATTCCAAGGTCTGCTTCAAGGTCAAGGTTGTCCTCTAACATATCCGTTGTGTAACCGGTCTGCTCTGCTATAATCTCTTTGATTTTTTCCTTTGAACCGGATGTTACTGCTGCAGATGAAATTGTGGCCCCGGGAGATGGAGCACCACCTGTTGAAGTTGAAACAGCTGCATCAGTAACCATGGCAGCATTGTCATCAGTGGTAACTTCAGATGATGCCGTTAAACCGGCAGGAACAGACGGCATGGATGAAGACTGCTGAATTTTTAATGCAGACAGATCCTCAGCCGGTAATTTATTTGCAATCATATTTTTCAATGCAGGTCTTTTTTCGCCCGGTATGACGCAAAGTGTGTTGTCAATAATTTTTAATTGGGGATTTGTTGTGCCGGAAATACGTTCCACCCATTTCATGTACTCTTTATTGTTATTAAAAGCATTTTCCTCAATTCTTCTTACAAAGAGAAAGGCAAGATGGGAGCCGAATCCCGCTGCAAGGTGAAGCCCGTATTCAGAATTTATTTTCTTTTTTGAACTGAAGTTCAATTCCCTGAAATGGACTGGAATTTTTTTAAGATTTGCAATGGGAGGTGCTTTTCTCTTCTGCAGCGCCTTGATCATGACAACATCTTCAATTGCAGCTCCAAGTGTGTGGCCTGTGAAACCCTTTGTATTGGATATGCAGATATCCTTCAGGAAATGGCTGAAAGTTGTTTTAAGTGCGGTAACTTCAGCATCTGCACTCCCACCCCTTGCAGGTGTATATGTTTCATGGGACATGAACAGCAGTTTATTTGCATATTCCTGTTTTTTAAGTTTATGCTGTTTTTCCACCTTTTCAATGAATTTTTTCATTTCAGATGCCAGGTGATTCACATCAATATTAAAGGTGTGATAGGCACTGTTGGCCATGTGGGTGCCAAGAATTTCAGCCTGCCCCCTCATTCCCCTTGCCCCTGCCATGGATGCCTTTTCAATGACAAGACCCACTGCCCCGCTTCCAAGGATTGTTCCGTTCCTGTCCGCATCAAAGGGCTTTGCAGCTTCTGAAACTCTCTTTTTAACCGTGGCAGCTCCAAGAGCAAGAAACCCCGAGCCTATCCACTGATTCTGTGCATGGGATGTTGCGTTTTCTCCTCCAACAACAATGACCCTTTTGCACCTTCCAACCCTTATCCAGTCCTCGGCAATTCCTATGGCCTGGGTTGTTGAGGCACAGGCGCTTGAAATCAGGGTGTTTGGCCCCTTTGCCCTGATCAGCTGGGCAAGAAAAGCAGCTCCGAGAGGACAGGCATTGGCGATGAAATTTCTTTCAAATTTATATTCACCAAGATCATTTCTCTTTTTGCCTTTTATCTTGAAAAACCACTCTGTAACTTTTTCCTTGACCTTAACATCCTTTACATTTTCCATTAAATAATAATAGATATTTTCAAGTCCCTCATAGGGTTTGAGAAAAAATCTGTCATAGAGATATTTTTCCATCTCATTGACTATGGTTTCACAGTTTGGGAAAAGAGAAGTTACAATAACACCTGTATCATCCTGCATCTCCTTTGGCAGGGCAAATCCGTCGGGGATCATCCTGCCGTCTGTGGAGGCTTTTTTGTACTGCATCACAAGGGGTATGCCGGCATCTTTAAGCGCTTCAATACCGGCTGCCACGGCAAGTGCCATACTGATATCGTATTGTGTTTTTATTCCGTATTCATCGGTTAAATCAAAATATCCAAGCTGGCCTGCAAGCTGGATAACATCTTCGGGACGGGTTATCTCCACAAATCTTGCATTGCCGTCGGGCTGTTTAAAAAGTCTTGTTATGTTTTTATCGGTTATCCTTTCCTGGTCTTCAAGACTTAAGGGCTCAATAAAATTATTTCCTTCAATGATTTTATCAAAATTATCCTTTGCAAACACCCTTTTTGTCTTCCCCGGTAGGCCAAGTGAAACACCTGAGATTACGATTTTTTCAGCGCAGAAATTAAACCTTTCAACAACCTCCATTGCAGCTTCACGCCG
>WFQS01000415.1 GCA_015486915.1 Desulfobacteraceae bacterium | reverse complement strand
GTACCCATCCATAACCCGGCAAATAGAATTCAGCCCAGCAGTGTTCCCATTTTGTGATATCCACAACAGGCTTTTTACCCATTCTGATTCCAAAGATTTCACGGGCAGGGACTGCTGCTGCCCTGCAAAGGGCCACAAATACAGAATGAATGTCGGTACATTTCCCCCCAGGTTTTTTTAAAAGTTTTAAGACATCACCCCTGCCACATCCAATGGTATCAGGATCACGATACATATTTTCGCATGTCCAGTCATAAATTGCCCTGGCTTTGGCAAGAACTCCTGTTTTTCCCTTTGTAATTTGATCTGCAAGATCTTTTACAGCACCTTTTACAGGCCCAATAGAGCTCGGTGACAGCCACATGGCATAATCGGCTTTATTCCAGCATACCGCTTTTGCAGGAAAATTCCTGTGTATGGCTTCAATGCGCTCAGCATAAAATTTAAATGTAAGTTTGCGGCTTTTTGCACCTCCTTTCCATCTCGCGTACAAAATTGGAGTCTGAAATTTCTTATCGGTGTATACGCCTGATTCAGTATAATCTCCCTTTACCTGAATATCGGAAATGGTCTGATATCTCGAAGAGACAGGATATGGAATCCAGAGCTTTACCTCATCGTTTAGAGGATGATCAGATAAATCAAACTGCATTGTTATAAAACCCGCTGCTGATTCTGGTGCCGCATATGCATACTCCACGGCAAATTCACCTGTAAGATTAAATGCAATTAAACATAATACAAATAAAAACATAAATTTTTTCAATTTGTTATCTCCTTTTAAATTTTTAAACGTTAAAATAAAAACAGATATAAGTAATCTACTTATGAATTTCTGTTTTTTGTTTATAATCGCCATGAAGCCGGACTTAAATTTTATCCGGCGGGATTCACAACTTTTGTTAAGTAACATTTTTTTTGCCGATATTTACACATGCCCCCTTAAATGCGATCTGGCCTGAAACGGGGCACTTAGCATCAAGGGAAATCAGGTGATTTACCGATTTCCATGAGGTAAAAGGACTTTTTTCACCATAAGAGTATGGAATAAAAAGCGTGTCCATGCGGATAAATGAAGTCAGTACAGCTTTAGCCGTTGTTTCTCCGTATTGGGATTTAACATTTATAATGTCTCCATGATTAATTCCAAGACTTTCTGCTCTGTCTTTGTGGATAATGCAGAACTGATCAGGTGAGATGTTATTCAGCAGTTTTATCCAATGGGAAGTGTGTCCCATAATGGCCTTTGAAGGACGGCCTGTGATGAGATAAAATGCAAAATTCTGTTTTGATTCTCTTTTTTCAAGTAATACTTTTGATGTGTAACATTTATTTTTTTGAAAAGGAGATAGAACAAATCTTTTTTTATCGTAATTTATGGTTACTTCATCATCATCTGCGATATCCGGATCAGTGTAGTACTGAGGAATTCCGCTGAGCCCGCAGGCATTAAAATTTTCTTCTATTTTTTTATTCCATAGTTCTATCTTGCCGCTTTTCGTGGGAAAACGTTTGTCTAAGAATAAAGTATTCCTCTCTTTTATACAGCCATTGAACACTTTTACAGGCGCTCTTAATGAATTATCTTTTTTTGCGATAAAATTTTCAACGGAATAGCCTTTATCGCTTCCTATGGTATTCTGCAGGATAACGGGATCTTTAAGTTTATCGGTAAAAATATCCTCCCATCCCATTCTTTTCCCAAGCTCAATCCACCACCACCTGTCAGGTTTTGCCATTCCAGGTGGAGAAATAATCTTTGGAACCCAGACAAACCTGCTGTCATCGGAGACAGGAGCAAGCCCTCCTGATTCAATCCAGGTTGCAGCCGGAAGAATAAAATCAAAATAGCAGGCATTAATGTTTTTTGTTAAACCATTATAAACGCTGAGTTCCAGTTTCCCCGCCAGTTTGCGTATTCTGGACTGATCCGGCCATTGGGTAAAAGGGCTGCCAGTTGCAATCAACGCCCGCATTTTATATGGAAACATCGGATTTTCAACGGATTCAAGCCACTCTGCGGGGTTTTTGGATAATTCCATTGGTGTTTTTTTAATTCTGTTTTTTGGTAAACCAAGACTGCCAAGGGAAATTCCGCCGTTATTCAGGCATGAATATCCCATTGAAGGTTCTCCGAAATGACCGGTTATGGCGGCAAGAAAATAAAAAGCACGGTGTGTCTGCACTGCATTTGTATGATGGCTCAATCCTGCATTACCGACAATGATTGCCTTTTTTGTCCGGGCATATGTTTCTGCAAGATAAGCTATTTTATCTTCTTTAATTCCTGTTATACTGCTTCCCATGGCAAGTGTATAACTGCCATTTACCATCTCTTTTTTTAATTTCTGAAAACCTGATACGTATTCTTTTATGAATCCTTTATTTATCAGTTTATTATTTATAATGTATTGTATTATTGTAAGCGCAAGTGCAAGGTCACGCCCGGGTTTAATTGCAAGCCATACATCCGATGCCCTTGCCGTTTCAGATTTACGAGGGTCAATGGTAATAAATCTGCATTTTCGTTTTGTTTTATTTCGTTTTAATATGGAAAAATTGACAGGGCGTGTTGCAGCCATATTGCTTCCAGCGAAAATATATAGATCTGCTCCGTAAAAATCATCATCGCTATAGGTCCATGGCGTATGCCTTGTTCCAATCACGGAAATACCGGCTGGCTTTCCACTGTAATTGCAAAACGGACCGGTTTTTTCGTAATTTGGAGTTCCATAGAGCTTTGCAAAGGCTTTGTTAAGAATCCTGCCGTCGTATGAGCTCCGGCCTGAAGCCCATATTCCCAGGCTTTCTCCGCCATATTTTCTATTAATTTTTTTAAGTTTGTAAGCAATTTCATCAAGGGCATCTTCCCAGCTTATACGCACAAAACCGGCTTCTGCGCCCCTTTGCCCCACTCTTTTTAAAGGATGAATAAGCCTTTCGGGGCTGTTAAGGAATTGAAGGCTTCCAAAGGGTTTAATACAGATCTTGCCCTTTGTAACGGGGTCATGGGGATTTCCAGTAAGATGTATTGCTTTCCCGTTTTTTACATGAACAATCATACTGCATCCGTTCTGGCACCACATGCAGCCTGTAATATATTTTTTTATATCATTTCCTGCAGGAGCCGTACTTTCAGTAGCAGCGTATGACAATACCGGATAAGTACCCAAAAATGCCGAAGCCTTTAAAAGCGATTTTATAAACTGCCTTCTATTGATTGATTTATTCATTTTAGTCTCTCTTAACCTGTTCTTGAATTATCATCATCTTCTCTGTTTTTCATTATTGTGGCAGCAGAAATGATGCTGATCAATTTATCTATTTAATAATCATGCAATTTTTAATTTCATTGCAAACCTGTTAACCGCCATGGAGCGGATCTGAAAATTGTGGAAAGAAAATATCACGGGAAATAAGCTTTATCCAATAGAAACATCTGATATGATTCCACTTTCAGATAGAAAAATTTAATAAGGACGTACTGCTATAAAATATTTTAGAATCCATCTATCAGTGACAACTTGTTAAATAGTGACAACCCGTTAAAATCAGTTGTGATCAAAACCCCTGCCAACCAATATGCATCATCCTTATTATGTCTACAAATCTATTTAT
>WFQS01000414.1 GCA_015486915.1 Desulfobacteraceae bacterium | reverse complement strand
CTTTTAAAGCATCTTCTCCCCCTTCAACCATGGAAATATAATTCAGAGAAAGATGGGAGATTAATCTCCACTGGAGTTCGCCGCCAAGAAACGGCCGCCTCGTGGGTGTAGGCTTTATGATGCAGTAGAGTTTTTCCACAGGGGCGGCAAGTTCCATGGTAAAATCTCCCCTGACATCGCCAAAGGAAAGTCGTGCCGGAAGATCTCTGTTTGTACAGGTAGTATGTACGGTGAGTATTTCAGTTCCCGGGTCCTCTGGATTCATGTTTAAATCCGAAAAAGAGAGATAAACTTCAGTGCCTTTATCGTCCTTTCTGCCTGAAGGCCGGCGCTGAATATGCCAGAAAACCTTATTTTCCATGGTATCATCCTCTGAAAGATGATGGCGGATGGAATAAAAAGGCCTGTAATCCTTGATTGCCTTTTCTGAAACAGATGCAGGTTTAACATGGTCAATGGTATAGATTTCCGTTGCATCTCTTCTTCTTAAATCCGGAATGACCATGTACTCTGTTTTTCTCTGTTCAACCCTGACAGGTTCGGCAATTTTTTTATAGAGGTTCACCGCCGGTGCTGCATTTAACTGGAATGTGTCCCTGTTGACAATAACATCCTCTTTCAATGTTTTGTTGAGATAAATTTTTATGGCAAGTGATGTCCCGGTTTTTTTCCCTTTAAGTTTTTCAAAACCCTTTAAATCAAAAAACAGAAATTTCTCAGGAAAAGCAAAATACTCCAAAAGGAGCAGATACCCTGGAAATGATCTTTTTGAATAGGGCAGCATTTTCTCATCGGGTTCAAATCCAACAGTGCTGATACAGCCGGGATCAAGGGGAATTGTTGCAATTTTACCATCCTGGCCGGTAAATTCAAATTCCACCTCACATACATTGTTGAAAATAAGTTCATAAAGATTAAACACATGCTGGTGCGGGCCATTTAGAAAAAACCGTAAATAAGAGCAGTCTATTTTAGCAAAATCGATATCGTTAAAGGTTTCAAGCTCAATAACAATGGTCTGAACAGCCTGTTTAATTCTTAACCCTGGAGACTCAAGGAAAGAGGATGAAATCTGCACAGGCCAGATGGATACAGGCTGGCAGAGACTGAACTTGCATGGTACTCCCTTTACAGGTTTTGAAAAAAGGGTAACTCCCTTTTGAATTGTAAAGCCCTTTTCCGTTATACTTTTTTTCATTGGATCAAACTTTACCATGGTCATTGAAGGGATGGGATTGTTGTAATGAGGATATGTAATTCCAAAAATAGATCCTGTAATTTCAGGAAAATCATCGTCAATTTTTTTATGAATTCTTCCGCTTATAAACGCAAAAGCCTCTATCAACCTTTCTGTATGGGGATCTTCACACTTGTCAGGTTCAAGAAGAAGTCTCCCTGCAATCTTAGGATATTTTTGAGCAAATTCAGCACCCATTTCCCTTATAAAAGTGAGTTCTCGCTCGTAATAATTTAATAATTTATCATCCATAGTTAAGGCTTTTTTAATTTTATGTTGAAATTATATATCTTCCCTTGTTAATATCAAACACGGTATCAAAAGAGACCGGTTCAGCAAGGGAATCCACCATAAGTATGCCTGCAATCCTGAAAGACAGCTGTCTTTTTATTTTGCTGTGACCATCGGCACGGACAATAATTTTTTTAAGACGCGGCTCAAATACAGACAGAGCTTTTTTTATGTCCATACAAATTTTCTGCCTTATCAGGTTGTTTTCAGGATTTTCAACGGTAAAATCCTTAAGGCCGTATCTTAAAAGAGATTTTTTAAGATTGTTAAACGTATCAGTCAGAACAATTGGACTGCACCTTGTATTGAGAAGGTTTTCAATATCCTTTATAACACTGTTAAGTATCTGACGTTTTGACACCACCCGATAACCGGAAGGCTCCAGGTTCTGCCCATGTTCTGTATCCAGGAGCCTGTCCAGTATCGATAGTGTTATGTTAGAAGGATCATTCATATATTGTTAAATAAACTTTTAATTATTAAACCATTTTATTCATTTCAAGATCCCATCCGGCTTCAACATTTCCTGCAGCACCTCCCCCCTTACGGGCCTGTTTTGTATATGTCTGATGGATTTTGCCATAATTGAATGTCAGTGATTCGGTGGGCTCACCACCACCGCCGCCGCCAATGGATACTGAACTGATTATAACATCGGTTAATTTATATTCCATATATTTTAATTTATCTCCGCCGGCCCTGCACAGTTCAAGTTTAACCTCATCAATATGGTCTCCCATGGCACAGGCTTTGAAAAGCAGCGGAGAAGCACTGTCCATCAATTTAACAATCGACAGATCCTGAAAATCCGCTCTCTGTACAGCACCTCCTCCTGAAGATGACGCTGTGGCAGATGCCATCTGAGACACTCCCCAATTGTACGACAGAACTTCTATCCAGTCCTTGTGCTTGTCATCAGTACTTTCGCCCTTTATTCCCTTGATTGTCAAAAAATTATCAGCTGCCATTTTGTTTTCTCCTTGTCTTAATATTGGTTTAAAATCTTTTATTAACTGCCACAGGTAAATCCGGTTTGGCCCGGATTTGCCTCAAAGAATCACCAAAACGGCCTAATGACCGTTATATATAAAAAAAAGCGAAATGATTAAACAATTTAATCAAATCTACATTACCCCTGTGCCGGTGGTGGAAGTTCCGCCACAAGACGCAGGGAAACAGACAATTCATCCAACTGGAAATGGGGTTTCAAAAAACTCACTGCCCGGTATGCTCCGGGTTTTCCAGGAATTTCACTGACATCAATACGTGCTTCCCTCAATGGGTACTTTGCCTTTGTTTCCTGGCTGGCATTGTCATCGAGAAGAACATAGTTACTGATCCAGCGGTTAAGAAAATCTTCTGCATTTTTCCTTGTCATAAAACTGCCTATTTTATCGCGCATCATTGATTTCAGGTAATGTGCGAACCTCGACACAGCCATTATATACTGCAACTGGGAAGAAAGCCTTGCATTGGCATTTGCCGCATCTGAATCGTACAATTTCGGCTTATTTCCCGTCTGTGTGCTGAAAAATGCCGCATAGTCTGTTCCCTTGCAGTGAACTAAGGGCACAAATCCCAGATCGGCAAGCTCTTTTTCCCTTCTGTCAGTGATGGCAATTTCAGTGGGACACTTCAAAGCTACATCCCCCTCATCAGTTTTGAATGTATGAACAGGAAGATCCTGCACAAGGCCCCCACCTTCAACACCCCTTATTGCAGCACACCAGGAATATTTGGCAAATGACTCTGTCAATCTTGTTCCAAGTGCGTAGGCTGCATTGCCCCACAAATACTGATTATGATCTGTTCCATCCACTTTTTCTTCAAAATCAAAAGCTTCAACTGGAACATTGTCTCTGCCATATGGCAGACGCATTAGAATATGGGGCATGGCAAGAGCCACATAGCGTGAGTCCTCCGACTCCCTGAAAGCCTTCCATTTAGCATATTCAACACCCTGGAAAATTTTTGCCATATCACGTGGTTCACCAAGTTCTGTAAAACTGTCAAAGTTAAAAAGTTCCGGTGCTGCAGCTGAAAGAAAAGGAGCATGTGCTGCAGCGGCCACCTGGGATATTTTGCTCAATAAGGCAATATCCTGGGGATGATTGGAAAACTGATAATCTCCGATAAT
>WFQS01000413.1 GCA_015486915.1 Desulfobacteraceae bacterium | reverse complement strand
GAGGGAAAAAGAAAATTCTTTGAAAAGGACAATATCAAATCATGGGATTTCGGGGATATTGATCAACATATATTAATTGAGGATGAAAACAACCTGTCCTACCGTGTTTTTCCGGGCCTTGAAAATAAAGGTGGAAAAATAGGCCTTAGGTTGTTCAGAATAAAAAAAGATGCTGAGATATCACATGTAAAAGGTGTAATGCAATTGTGTTTTATCTGTTTTCCCGATGATTTTGATGCACTTAAAAAAGATATACGATCATCAGAGTGCATTAGAAAATATGCCAATATTTTTGGAGGGCCAAAGAAATTTGCAGAAAATTTATTTTATTCTCTTTCAGGGCAGTTATTTGCAAAAAATATTAGAACTCAAATTGAATTTCATGAATATGCAAAGAAAATGATCCCGCTTATATACAGGAAAGGACAGGATTTTCTCGGTATTACTGCAGCTCTTTGTGAAGAATACAGAAAAACCTTTTCCATTATTGAAACCATAAGTCTTAAAAATTTAAATCGGTCGCGTGTTATGGGCCTCATGGATATGCTTGAAAAGGATCTTTTATCCCTTGTACCTGAAAATTTTCCCTTAATTTATGATTCCCATAGAATGAAAAATCTTAAACAATATGTTGCTGCCCTTGGAATCAGGGCTGCAAGGGGTGCGGAAGAACCTTTAAAAGATGCTGAAAAGGCAGGAAAAATAGAAAAATATAAGCAAATGCTTGACAGGATGCTGTCTGATCTTTCTCCTGAGGCATCAATGGAAAAGGCAAAAGCTGTTGAGAATTTTTTCTGGATGATGGAAGAGTACAAGATCTCCGTATTTGCCCAGGAATTGAAAACCAATATGAAAATATCCCCTAAAAGGCTTGATGCCCAGTGCCGGCTCATAAAGGAAATGGTTTAAAAAATGGTTCAGGCAATTTCTATCCTTTATTTCTATATTTGTTGCGAAGTGGCTGGATCAAATCCAGATCGTCCTCATGGCCGTTATCGATTTCATATGCAGGGGTGGATTCAAAATCACCTCTATTTGATACATTTGTCTTTTTGCATTGATTGGAAAAATTGTTTAGGGTATAGTCTGGATTGTACAAACAAAATATCTGTATTTTTAAGAGTTTGGTTGTTTTTTTAGATGGAGTGCAACTGGGGGGGGTAACCCGTGAACCTTGTTTTAAAATAAACACATACACAAGACAATAGATAATGAAAGATAATATAATAAAAACTATCCTTGTTGTTGATGATGAAGAGGGAATCAGGGAAATTGTAAAAGATTTTTTTGAAAGAAAGGACTATACTGTATTCACTGCTGGAAACGGTATTGAAGCCCTTGAAATTCTTAAGGAAACAAGGCCAGGGTGTTGTTTTACCGACATCAATATGCCAAAGATGGATGGTCTGGAACTTGCCGAGAAGATAAGAGAGATGGATAACACGTTGCCAGTTGTTATAATGACGGGATTTCCTTCCCTTGATAATACGATCAGAACACTTAAAAACGGAGTTGTGGATTATCTTATCAAACCGGTCAGTCTTGATCAGATGGAGCTTTGTTACATGAGAATTGTAAGAGAGCGCACCCTGTTTGTGGAAAATTTAATTTTAAAAGAAGAAGTGGAAAGGCAGGAACGAATTAAAATTTTGAACAATGAGCTTGTTGCCCGTGTTGATGAACTCAATATTATGAATAGAATTATGGACGACTTTTCAGGTGCAGTTTCCAGTAATGACATTTTTGCCAAAGTTGTTGATCTTGGTGTTGATGTGCTTGATGCAGAGGATGTAAGTTTCTATATTTATAACGAGGAGACATCTTCTCTTGTTTTTATGAATAGTTCAGGATTGAATAAAAATATGGGAGAGCAGCTTTCAAAGTCATTTGAAAAGTTTATTATCGATGTGATTTCAGATGACAGGCCATGTCTTGTTTCGGATAACAGAGGGAAAACAGCGATACCAGCGGATATTTGTTCATTAATAGTTGTACCTTTGAAAATAAGAAATAAAACATTTGGAGTTGTCACAGGGTCTGTTTTTAATGGAAGAAGGCGGTTTAATGATAAAGATATTTATTATATGAAATTTATTACCCAGAAAGCAGCTACTGCCATTGAGAATATGGCTCTTTACGAGAATATTTATGATAATCTCTTTGCGACCCTCTATGCATTTGTAGCTGCCCTTGAAGCGAGAGATCCCTACACAAGGAGGCATTCATCCAGGGTGACTGAATTCAGCCTTTTAATCGGAAAGAAAATGAATTGTTCTGAAGAGGAAATTGACATACTCAATGTTTCAGGCCAGCTTCATGATATCGGTAAAATTGGAATCAGGGATGATATCCTTTTAAAGCCGGGCAGGCTCACCCGTGATGAGTATGAAAAAATAAAGGAACATCCGGTCATAGGGGCTGATATAGTGGCTAAACTCGGGCTTTGGAACAGGGAACAGAATATTATCAGGCATCATCATGAAAAATATGACGGTACGGGTTATCCCGATGGTTTAAAGGGAGAGGAAATCCCAAAGCTTGCAAGGATTCTTTCCATGGCTGATGCCTTTGATGCCATGGCTTCTGACCGTGCCTACAGACAGGGAATGGAAAAAGCAAAGGTCATATCTATTATAATGGAATGTTCCGGTTCTCAGTTTGATCCGTACATTGCGAAAATTTTTTTAGATATGCTTGATCAAATGCCCTGGCCATATGACCTTTAATGACTTGTTTTTATTTTGTAGAATATGGTAACTTGTTTAAATGGAATTTTGTTTTTTCAATAGAGTCTTTTTAAGGATCGGAGATGAAATAAGTTGAACAGAAATAGCGCAGGATTCCGGCCCATGTACAAGGCGCATTAAAGGTTGCATACTCGACGTATTCGGCCTTTGATGCAACGAAGTAGATGGGCCGGAAGACAAGCAATCTCGTTCAACTTATAAAATTTTCGATCCTAAGTGTTGAGCAGTGAGCGGTGAACACGGGGGGCCTATGGAGGGATCTGCAGTGAAACATAATCAAGGGGAAAACAGGCGCAGGAATATCAGGGTTGATTTTAAAACGAGTATTGTTATAAGAACAGGTGAACAGAAAATAAAGGCATATGGTAACTCAAGGGATTTGAGCCTTAAAGGTGTCTTTGCCTATACGGATAGGAAATTACCTGCAGGAACTAAATGCAGTGTTACAATTTTTCTTTCAGGGGACGTTGATGATATTCAACTGAATATGGCAGCAGAGGTAAAAAGAGTGGAAAAAAATGGCCTTGGTATCGCTTTTGGGCCAATGGATCTCGACAGCTATACTTATCTTAGAAATATAATGAGGTATAATGCAGAGGATTTTGATGAAATTTAAAGGTAAAAAATATGGATGTGAGATTAATTAATCCATTTATTAATGCCACAGCAAATGTTATTGAGACAATGGCATTTATGAAAATTAAGGCTGGACGGCCATATCTTAAGAAAGACAGTGTGGCAAAAGGTGATGTTACAGGAGTTATTGGTCTTACCGGGGTTGCAAACGGGACAATTTCAGTTACTTTTCAGGCAAAATGTATCCTGAAAATAGTCTCAAATATGTTCGACGAGGAGATGACAGAACTGAACGAGGAAATAGCTGATGCCGTTGGTGAGTTAACCAATATGATTTCAGGTCAGGCAAGAAAGGAACTGGAAGAGACAGGAAAAATTTTTCGTGCTGCCATTCCATCTGTTATTACGGGGAAAAATCACACTATTGCCCATTATACTGCAGGACCTAAAATTGCAATTCCTTTTTATACAGATGATGGTAATTTTACTATTGAGGTCTGCTTTGATAAATAGACATAAGCTTAACAGCAAAGTAGGAGGTTTCAACTAATGGACACATCCATCAAGGTTTTGATTGTGGACGATTTTGCAACCATGCGCAGAATTTTGAAAAATATTTTAAAGCAGTTGGGCTTTAAAAATATTCTTGAAGCCGATGACGGCACAACTGCACTTGAAGTTCTGGAAAAACAGGATATTGATCTTATTATTTCTGACTGGAACATGCCGAAAATGACTGGTCTTGATCTTCTTAAAAGAGTCAGGGCAGATAAAAAATATGCAAAACACCCTTTCCTGATGGTGACGGCTGAAGCGCAGAAACAGAATGTTATTGAGGCTGTGCAGGCAGGTGTGTCAAATTACGTTGTTAAGCCCTTTACTGCTGAGGCTATTTCGGAAAAATTAAAGAAGATCATAAAATGATTTCTGCCAAGCTTTCTGAGCGTGAGAAAAATATTTCAGGAGAATCAGAAACAGATAATTTTTTCTGTAATGCCATCGCCGGTGAGAGCAGACCGATAATGGATCTTTTTTCCATCATTAAAAAAGTATCTGTTTCCGATTCATCCATATTGATCACAGGGGAGAGTGGAACCGGTAAGGAACTTGTTGCACGCACCATACATGTCAACAGCCCGAGGAAAAACGGGCCCATGGTTGTGATTAATTGTGGGGCCATACCCGGTGAGCTCCTTGAAAGCGAACTTTTCGGTCATGAGAAAGGTGCCTTTACCGGTGCGCACAGAGCGAGAACAGGTAGATTTGAACTTGCTGACAATGGTACTATTTTTCTTGATGAGATAGGAGATATGAGTCCTGATCTTCAGGTGAAACTTTTAAGGGCTCTTCAGGAGAGAAAAATTGAACGTGTGGGTGGAACAAGTTCAATTGATGTTAATATCAGGATTCTTTCAGCAACCAATAAAGACCTTGCTGCATCCATGGAACATGGATCATTTCGTGAAGACCTTTTTTACAGACTTAACGTGATCCCCATACATATTCCTCCTCTGCGAGAACGTATATCAGATATTCCCCTGCTTATTGATCATTTTCAACAGAAACTTGTACAGAGAACAATGTATGATTATAAAATAAAGGAATTTTCCACAGCAGCTCTCAAGGCAATGACAAAATATTCATGGCCTGGAAATGTAAGGGAACTTGAGAATTTAATAGAACGTCTTTCTGTCATGGTTGACGGCCCTGTCATAGACCTGCATGACCTTCCGGGACATATTATTAACAATTCAAACGTTTCATCCTCCAATGATATTGAAACTATTGTTGACAATGGAATAGGGTTTAATGAAGCGGTTGAATCCTATCAGAAATCTCTGATCATGTATGCATTGAAGCAGACCGACTGGGTTAAGGCCAGAGCGGCAGATCTTCTGAAAATGAACAGGACTACACTTGTTGAAAAAATCAAGAAAATGAAAATAGAACCTGAGGATGGCCCTTTTCTTTAACCGTAGCAATGTCCAGTCCTGCCTCGTGGCCGTTTTATAAGAAAGTCTTTGTGAAAACGTGTAACTTTCATTGTTTGTTGTGAGGCACTGTAACGCTGTTCAGATCCGCCTCATGGCGGTTTATATGAAATTCCTGCTAAGCTCCTTTAAGAATAAGAGTTTCTATATTTGTCAAAATCTTTGATTCTTAGAGGCTCTCTGGGAGAATCAAGATCTGCCTCGTGGCAGTTATAAAAAATATGCATGAATTATAATGGTTTTTCCCGCCAATATCCGTGTTCGATAAGGGGATCTCAGTTTCTTTAATGCATGACGTCACAATTTTGACAGATAAAAGCATATAGGTCAGGGAAACCGATATTTTTTATTTTAAGTTTGTCGTTATTTTAATTGGCAGGTCAAGGTGCCTCGCTGTGTCAGGTCTGTCCCGTCTTAGGTCTGTTGTTGTTTTCAAGCGTTTAGAATATTCTGTTTATTTTTTTGCAATATGAATCTTATGGGTTTAATGTTATTATCTTAAATGAATGGTATGCTCATTGCAGGATGCTTTTTAATTGGTCTCAAAGCTCCTGTTGCTTCAAAAGGAGATTGACCGGTCTGTTTATTTTTCTTTAAGGAATTTAAATCAAAACTGCTTTCTGCATGTTTTGTTTAAAATTTTGATTTTTTGGTAAAACTTGAATACAATTCAAATAAGCCCCTGGCAGTCAGTTCAAACGGATAGGGAAAAAATGGCGGTTACAAATATAAAATTTGACTGTAGCATTCGCAGAATTATTGTTTTTCTGTTGCTGTCTGTTTTGTTTTTTATGATTTTTACCGGGAAAGTGATGGCCGGGGAAGCCCTGCTGAATAAAATTATTTTTAGTGACAAGACCAATTCCTTAAAGCTTTTTTTTACAGAAGAAATTCCATTCAAGGTTATTAAAATTGGTGGTAGAGAGATTCTTATAGCTCTGAAAAATGTAAAAACTAACCACAATGCACTTATTTATGGTAAAAAAGGTTCAATTATAAAAAATATTACAATTGAGCATCTTCAAGGGCATGTCCTTGCATTAATAGTAAATTGTAAAAGAAACACGGGCTCTACCGAATCATCATGGAACAGGTTACATCCTGTACTTACAATCCGTTTCGGGAATAAAAAAAGGGTGGGTAAAAATATAAAAAATAACCCCCGGGCTATTATTAATGTCAGAAAAAAAAATATAAAAAGTATTAATCAAAATAAAAAAACAGTAAAAAACAAATCAGATAATACAAAAAAAATAAAGCAGACTTCCCTGTCCTTAAAGATTGCACCTGCCCCCCGCAAGCCTCTTTCCGTAAGTGCAATTGGAGATATTTATATACCAAAAAAGAGAAAGAAGAGTATTTTTTCAGGTGATGTCAGCGACTTGCTTATTAAGGCCGATGTCTCGGGATGTTCTTCTGATATATTGATTCAAAGCGTAAATTTTTTAAAGGCCCAATTATATCAGAAGGGATTTAATATTTTAAATGATTATATAAAAAAAGGGGGCGGAACTTGTTATGAGCAGGCATTTTTTTTAAGGGCTTTTGCGCTTATGAGATATGCCGGTCGCAATGACAGCAGGCGGTTGATGCGGGCAGCAGATCTTTTCCAGGAGGCCCTTGTTGATTTTCCGGGTTCAAAGTTTACCCCATTTGCCTTTACGTCCCTTGGTCTTATACATTCATTCCTTGGTAATTCTGCCCTTGCAGAGGGCTTTTTCAATATTGTTGTAAATGATTATGGCGATTATCCTGGAATTCCTGAAGTTTTATATTTTCTCGGAAAGATATATGGAGATCAGGGTTTTCATGAAAAGGCTCTTGCCTACTATAAAAGGGTGTTTGAAGATTTGCCGTATAATACATATACAATGGATGCCGGTATTGGTGTCGGCAAAGAGTTGTTCAGGGAAAAGCAGTACATTAATTCTTTGAAAATTTTATCCTATATTGTAAAGAAAAATCCTGAAAAGATTTATAAGTCATCTGAACTTCTTCTGATAATGGGAAATGCAAATTTTGAACTTGGAAGAAGCAAAGAGGCAAGAAAAAAATTAACAAGAGCATTAAATGTTTTCCCAGATGCAGGTTCCAAAGATATTATTATGACCCATATTGGGGAGACCTATGCAATGGAGAAAAATTTTGAGCGGGCTGAACGTGTTTTTCGATTTGTCATGGCGAAATTTCCAGGAAGTGAAGGCTATATTGCCAGTGCAATGGAACTTGCAAAGTATTTGAAAGACAGATCTGAAAAAGAAAAAATTTATAATATGATTAAAAAAGAATTTTCTGATAATAAAATGGCAGGCGTTGCCATGATGAGACTTGCAGAACTTTATAATCAATACGGGGAATATGAAAAATGCATAAAAGAAATAGAGAACCTTTTGTCAACCCATCCAAGGGGGTTGAGGTATGATGCTGTAAAACTCATGCAGAAGGCCTATGAATCTCTTTTTGATAAACAGCTCAAATCCGGTAATTACCCGAAAATTCTAAATAAGTATGAGAAGAAGCAGGTTTTTATTGACAGGCTGGACAGCAGGAAAATAGATTTAAGTGTAGGCCTTGCCTATGGAAAGGCGCATCTTAATGACCAGGCTTTTAATCAGTTGATAAAAGCGTATAAATTATATACAAGATCGTCAAGACCGCCTGAGCTTCTTTTTGGCCTTGGTGTTGTCATGGATGATTCGGGTCGTAAAGATGATGCATTGAAAATTTTAAAAGGTTTTGCCATGCGTTTTCCGGACAATGCCAATGCAGTAGAGGCCTGGCAGCGCAGGGGAGATATTTTTCTTGAGAAAAAGGAACCTGCCAGGGCGCTTGACAATTTTTCAATGGCTTATAAGAAATGTAAAAATCATCTTCAAAAAGGAAAAATATTAGAAAAACAGGCAGAAGCCTATAAGTCTTTGAAAAACTGGCAAAAAGTTTCTATTGTGTATAAAAAGGCCCTGAATGATTTTAATCTGGCTTCCGGAACAAATTATGAGGTAATCTCGTCTGCTTACAGATCCCTTGGTGAATCTTATATGAACCAGAGGCAATATGTTAATGCCGGTGATGCCTTTTCCATGGCCATTAAATTTTCAGGGGAAAATAGCAGCAGCCCTGATCTTGGGTTCATGATGGGTGATGCATATGAAAAAGCCAATATAATTAAAAAGGCAAAACAGGCCTTTGAAAAGGTTGCATCAGGTGATGACTCCATCTGGTCAAGACTTGCAAAGGAAAGACTTTTAACTTTGAAACTTGCCTTGGAAGTTAAAAAATCATGAGGTATAGAGGTCCTTTAATATATGCCGGAAAAGAAAATTCTGATTATACAGGAAAATCCCCGGGAAAGAATGGAGATTACCGAGTATCTTGAAAATATGGGATTCAGTGTGGCCGGGGCTATTGATGGTATTGAAGCTGAGAGTATTCTGAAACGCAGCTCTTTTAAAATGGTTATTGCCGATTCAGCTGCACCTGATTTTTCTCCGGTTGATTTTCTTAAATATGTAAAAAATAAAAACTCTAAGACTGAAGTGCTTTTTATTTCCGATGAGCCGGTAATTGAAGAAGCTGTGGAGGTGATGAAAGAGGGTGCTTTTGATTTTATTGTAAAACCCCTTGATAAGGACCAGCTGAAATTATTGACAAAACGAGTTTTTTTTAAAAAAAACAGATCCGGTAAAAGGCTGAATAAAAAATTATCGTTAAAAAATACTGTTGAAATCATTACCTGTGATAAGGAAATGCACAGACTTCTTGCCCTTGCTGAAAGGGTGGCTGACAGCAGTGCATCGGTTTTGATACAGGGTGAAAGTGGAACCGGCAAGGAGTTATTCGCCAGATTTATTCACCAGAAAAGTAATAGGGATAAGATGGCTTTTGTAGCTGTTAATTGTGCCGCTTTACCTGAAAACCTCCTTGAAAGTGAGCTCTTCGGCCATGAAAAAGGTGCATTTACAGGGGCAGTAGCAAAAAAATCAGGTAAATTTGAACTTGCCCATAAAGGTACTATTTTTCTTGATGAAATTACTGAAATGCCCTTTCATCTTCAGGCAAAACTGCTCAGGGTGCTGCAGGAAAAGCAGATTGACAGGGTTGGAGGAACTGAACCCGTTGATGTGGATGTCAGGGTCATTGCCACAACCAACAGGATTGTAAAAGAATCCCTTGAAAAAAAAGAATTTCGTGAAGACCTTTATTATCGCCTCAACACAATTCCCCTGATAATTCCCCCATTAAGAACAAGAATAGGAGATTTAAAACTTTTAATTGAATTTTTTTTAAATAAATACAGTATTATTGACGCACGTCCTGTCAAAACTCTGACAAAAGAAGCTTTTGACCTCCTAAACAGTCAGATGTTTCCCGGGAATGTAAGAGAACTTGAAAATATTATTCACAGAGCTCTTTTAATAGCTGAAAAAGATTATATTGAGCCTTGTGACCTTTTAATTGAGAATCACAGGGATGAAAGGGATACAGGGCAGAAGGACTCGAAAACTTTTTATAATGTTGAAGGCGAACCATTAAAAAAGATGGAAGAAAAAATGATTTTTCATACCCTTGATAAAACGGATGGAAACAGGACCCATGCCGCAAAAATTCTTGGAATCAGTGTACGAACTCTTAGAAATAAACTCAACGAATACAAAAAAGGGCAACGGTAAGACTAATATCTGTTGCTGTGCCTGATTTCTTGCAGATACTTGAAAATCATTCACAGGCAAGCATCACCGGTGCACAATAATATCATCGGTGCATCATAATTTGTTGTCGCTGCAGCTGGTGTTTTTCCCCGGGCCCACTATATTAAATAAAATATCAGATGAATAGCGGCCATGAAGCCGATCTGGATTTAAATCCCGCATTTGCCTCAAAGAATATAACCGCCATGAGGCTGATCTGAACGGAGCCAACGCACACCATTTTTTTACAAGGAGTTGCGTATAAAATTATTTTTCTCTTTTGTTCTAAAGTCAGGCATCTTTTTTGCTTATATTTACAATATAATTGTTATGGCAGATTTTAATAAGGGGAGAAATATGGCTGATTCAAGAATTTTTAACAGAACTTTTAAAGTGCTTTCCAATTCACTTGATATATCTGCACGACGTCATACCGTTATTGCAGGTAATATCGCAAATATGGATACAATCGGTTATAAGCCAAGGGATATCGATTTTAAAAAAACCCTGAAAGAAATCATGAATGATAAACAACCACGGACAATGTCCGTTACAGATCCAAAACATTTTTCAGGGGAGGATGCTGTTCCAACCTCGATTAAGTCGGAAATAAGCCGCTATGTTGATCTTGAACACCTTGATTCCGTTAATATAGATACTGAGATGGATCATCTTGTTGAAAATAATATTAAGTTCAGTGAAACAACGGAGATGCTTTTAAGGAAGATGAGTATTTTACGAAATGCCATTCAAGAGGGGAATTAATCAATTATGGATCTATTAAATGCGATGAAAATAAGTGCCACAGGACTTGCTGCCCAGCGCTTTAAAATGAATATCATAGCGGAAAATCTTGCAAATGTTGATACCACACGAACACGGGAAGGCGGACCATACAGGCGGAAGATGGTCGTTTTCCAGGGACAGGATATTGGAAAATTCAAGAGTATTCTTGAGAAGAATGCAGAAAACAGCGATACAGGCGAAATTTCCATTGATCCCATTGAATTTAATTCCGAAAATGAGCCGGATTCAGGGTTGAATTCCACCGAGGGGACAGGTGTTAAGGTGGCAAGTGTTGTCAAATCCCAGGCTGATTTCAGGCTTGTTTATAATCCGGCTCACCCGGATGCTGATCCTGTAACCGG
>WFQS01000412.1 GCA_015486915.1 Desulfobacteraceae bacterium | reverse complement strand
TAGAAAAAGCATTTGTGACTCTGTCAAAAATGAACTCTTTCTTATAACTGCCATGAGGCAGATCTGGTGACTCTCAGACTGCCTCTCAACAAATATAGAAACTCTTATTTTTAAAGGAATTTAACGAGAGTTTCATATAAAAAAATCTTGAATTTATCTAAGATCAGTACCCTGTTCCGGCAAATGCACTGCAAACACTATGTTTATAGTGGGCTCTAATGTCAAGACAATTTTCCATTAAATTTAAGTGTCATTTTTCATTTTTGTGCGTGTTTATAATTCTGTGCTATTATCCGGCTCCTGGATTTGCTTTGGCAATCATCTGAAGCGGAACAGTCCCTGAGAATTGGCACCACAAAACACTTTTTACCCGGTATCAAGATAATTAAAGCATGCCAAAAAAGGCGATGATAGAAGAATACCGGCATAGTTGACGACTTCACTAACTGTAAATTCAGGCAGAGTCTCTGCAACTACCCCTTTACATTCCAATACCTGTTCTGTTTCTTTTAATCGGCTGTTACAGAATATTGGTTCTACCCCATTTTTTAATTTGTAGCTTACTGATTTTATCGACTTTCAATTTTAAAAAATGCAGTTTCGTAACAGCATGTGGAGCAGGCAATGCCTGCCTTGCAATTGGCTGCTTCCCGGAATTCCCTTTAATCGGTATTTTTATTATTGACAAGGGGTAGATAAATCGTTATATTCGATTTTATCGATATAAGGAAGATGTATGATCTTTTGTTTTTATGACGGGAATTGAGGAGTAAGGCACTAAAATATTTGTGTTTAAAGTATGGGGACATTAAACAGGGAACCTGAATTAAAGGAGATTTTGTATAACATGGTTAAATTAAAGAAAGAAAAAGGAAAACTGCAGCTTTCATCAGCGCTTATTTTTTTTACCTTTTTTGCAGCATTCATATTTGCGGCACTCGTACCGGGCGCTGCCTATTCAGGCTCGTTTGATAAACTTCCCGTTAGAGGGATGGTGACGATGATCGATCTTGGTGCAAAAAAATGTATTCCATGCAGGATGATGATGCCGATAATGGAAAAAATGGAGAAGCTCTACAAAGACAGGGCAGTCATTCATTTTATTGATGTCTGGGAAAATCATGATCAGGCGACAAGGTTCAGGGTAAGGGCTATACCAACCCAGATTTTTTTTGATAAAAAGGGTAAAGAGGTCTATCGTCATGTTGGTTTTCTAAATGAGAAATCAATTAAGGCGCAATTGCTGAAAATGGGGGTAAAGCCTTTAAAATCAATCAAAGGCTGATTTAAAACAGGAGTATTGTATACAATGGTTGAGCAATTTTTTATTACCATTAATCAATGGATGGCCGGCAGCCCTGCAACGGCAGCAGCAGGGTGTTTTATATGGGGAATGGTCAGCGTGATGTTAAGTCCCTGCCATATGGCATCGATTCCACTGATTGTGGCCTATGTCGGGGGACAGTCAAAGATACTTAAACCAAAACAGGCCGGTATATATTCCATTGCTTTTACCACGGGTCTTTTTATTACAATTGCCCTGATTGGTGTTATCTGTGCATTTCTGGGACGTATGCTGGGAGATGTGGGAAGTTACTGGCAGGTCATCATCGGCATGATACTTATCTATGTGGCGCTTGGCATGGCAGGTGTGGAAGCATGCTCAATGTCTGGCCGTCTTCTATCCCGGTTGAATGTCCGGGGGTTTTTCGGCGCATTTGTTCTCGGTCTTTTGTACGGTGTGGTTTCAGGCTCCTGTACATTTGGGTTTATTGCCCCGATTCTCGCCATTATCACTGTTCAGCAGAAAGTCATCATCGGAATGGCTCTTATTGTATCCTTTGCCGCAGGACACTGCCTTCCCATTGCGATTGCAGGAAGTTCAACTGCCGCTGTGCAAAGGCTTGTGGAAAATACAGCATGGCAGGGGGCGGGTAATATGTTCAGAAAAGGCTCTGCAGTTTTTATTGGTATGCTTGGGATATATTTTATGGCTAATCCTTTTATTTTATAACGGCCATGAGACCGATCTGAACTGCGTTACTTTGCCTCAAAAAATCAGAGATTTTGACAAACATACAAAGAGCATTTGTTATTTTATCAAAAATGAGCTCTTTCTTATAAAAAAACGGCCATGAGGCCTATAATGGTTGGCAAAAAGAGACCTTATGAATGATGTCCACGGGTTCCATCCAAAGGTTTGTTTTACAATGCAGGAGGAATTTAATTATGCTTCTTAAAGATTACGAATTGGAAATTTTTAATTCAGAGTGCAACCCCGGTGCAATAC
>WFQS01000411.1 GCA_015486915.1 Desulfobacteraceae bacterium | reverse complement strand
TAAGTTGAACAGAAATAGCGCAGAATTCCGGCCCATGTACAAGGCGCATTAAAGGTTGCATACTCCAAGTATTCGGCCTTTGATGCAACGAAGTAGATGGGCCGGAAGACAAGCAATCTCGTTCAACTTATAAAATTTTCGATCCTAACTGCATAGAAGCAAATTGTGATAAACTGCCATGAGGCAGATTTGGATTGGCCCAGATTTGCCTCAAAGAATCAAAGATTCTGACAAAAAATGAAAGTTACACACTGTTTCACAAAGACTTTCATATGAAAAACAAACAGGAGAATTATGGGAAAGACAAATTTCCAGATTAACCCAAAAGAGCCGGACCTTCACGTAAATAAACCGCCTGAACGCAAATTTCTGCAGAAACAGGCTAACTTTAATATCTGGTTTTTTATTTTTGTGATGATTCTATTATATTTTGTTCAGACCGTGATGCAGATAAAAACTGAACAGATCCCCTACAGCAGGTTCCAGAGTTATCTTGCCTCGGATAAGGTTGCCCAGTGTGTGATAAACGGCAAGACAATTGTGGGAACCTTGAAAATCATGGATAAAAAAACAGGGAAGCCCCTGCATTTCATAACCGTACCTCTTTACAATGCTAATCTTGCAAAAGAGCTTGAAAAGCACGGTGTTAAATACAGTGTGGAAGTGGAAAATCATTTTTTGAGTAACCTGCTTTTTACCTGGATTATCCCGTTTGGATTAATTTTCCTTATCTGGTATTACCTTGGCCAGAAGATGGGTTCATCCGGAATGAATTTTATGAATATCGGTAAAAATAAGGCTCATATCCATGCAGACACAGGCCAGAAGGTGACTTTTAAAGATGCTGAAGGAGTTGACGATGCAAAACAGGAACTTGGGGAGGTTATAGAATTTCTGCGCAATCCTGAACATTTTCAGCGCCTCGGCGGGCATATGCCCCGGGGTGTTCTTCTTGTGGGACCACCTGGCACAGGCAAAACATTGCTTGCCAGAGCAGTATCAGGAGAGGCAGGAGTCCCGTTTTTTAATATCAGTGGTTCTGATTTTATTGAGATGTTTGTGGGGGTCGGGGCTTCCCGTGTGAGGGATCTTTTTGAGCAGGCAAGGGCAAAGGCGCCCTGTATTATTTTTATTGATGAGATAGATGCCATAGGCCGGCAGAGAGGTGGAGCCGTCTCCATGGGCGGACATGATGAAAGGGAACAGACCTTGAATCAGCTTCTTGTGGAAATGGACGGTTTTGATACCAGTAAAGGCGTAGTTGTAATTTCCGCCACCAACCGTCCCGATGTACTGGACAAGGCTCTGCTGCGTCCAGGCAGGTTTGACCGACAGATCGTGGTGGATAAACCTGATCTTGTGGGCAGAGTGGAAATTTTAAAAATTCATACACGCAATCTTAAACTTGCCCCTGATGTTGATCTTGAAATCATAGCAAGAAGAACACCTGGTTTCGTGGGCGCTGATCTTGCAAACGTTGCAAATGAAGCTGCTATACTTGGGGCTCGCATGGATCGTGAGGCTATTATCACTGCTGATTTTGAGGCAGCCATAGACAGGGTTATTGCAGGCCCTGAAAAGAAAACCAACACATTAAGCCAGGATGAAAAACACAGGGTAGCCTACCACGAATCCGGGCACACACTGATTGCCAAGCTCGTCCCAACGGCCGAGCCTGTTCATAAGGTTTCCATAATTCCAAGGGGTATCGGCGCACTTGGTTATACATTACAGGTACCGGAAAGAGAGAAATTTCTTGCAACAAAAAATGAAATTCTGGACCAGATTGCCATCCTGCTCGGTGGCAGAGTGGCCGAGGAAATTATTTTTGCAGATGTTTCAACCGGAGCACAGAATGACCTGGAACGTTCATCGGAGCTGGCGCGGAATATGGTTTGCGTATATGGAATGAGTGAAAAACTCGGGACCATTACCTTTGGCAAAAAGCAGACATCCATGTTTCTTGGTACCGACTATGGTGAACAGAAAAATTATAGTGAAGAAACTGCCCGGCAGATAGACGCAGAAGTTAAATTAATTGTGGAAAACAGCTACGGGCGGGTTAAAGAGCTTATGAGTAAACACAGAAACATTCTGAGCAGTCTGGCAGCACAACTTGAAGAAAAGGAAGTCCTTTCAGGAGAAGAAGTGGATGTAATTATTAAACAATCCCAGGCATGACCGCAAAAAGGGCACAGGGAATGACCGCAGAAAGGACACAAGGTTTTTCATACCTGTTTTAAAAATATTTCTACTTGCTTTTGAACTATTATGTTTTATTTTAACTCATTAATGAACAAGGTCAGTGTGAGGAACAAACCACGATTTTAACTCACGTTTCAAAGGGAACAATGCTATTTTGTCATTATGAACTGGATTTATAAAATACCACCTGATTTAGGCCGCTTTTTGTTTGTGGCACTGTTTTCATTGTTAATTGGCCTGGAGCAGAGGCAGCATCATATATCAGATGGAGAGAAAATCCTGTTTGGTACCGACAGGACCTTTACGCTGATAGGAATACTTGGCTTTATACTTTATGTTATTTCGCCTTTGACCATGCTGCCTTTTCTTGCCGGTGGATTCAGTCTCACATTATTTTTTGTTGTGTACTATCACAACAGAATCAGGGTGGAAAAAAATTTTGGTATCACATCCATTGTGATTGCATTAATAACTTATTGTCTTGCCCCCCTGATTTATCTACAGCCCCTGTGGATGGCTCTTTTGATCGGTGTGAGTGTCTTAATCCTCACTGAAGTGAAAGAAGATCTGTTTAATTTTTCGAAAAAAATTAACAGGTATGAATTTTTAACCCTGGCAAAATTTATCATTCTTGCAGGTATTGTGCTGCCCCTGCTGCCCCACAGCCCTATCTCAAAGCATTTTGACATTTCACCCTATCAGTTCTGGTTAACCATAGTGGCTGTGTCGGGAATTTCCTATTTCAGCTATTTAATAAAAGAATTTGTGTTTCCGGATTCAGGAATTCTGCTGTCAGCCCTGCTCGGCGGTATGTACAGCAGTACTGCAACTACTGTAATTCTGGCCAGGAGAGATAAGGAAGGAGCTCCTTCAGGGCAAATTGCTGCAGGCATTATTGCGGCCACGGGAATGATGTATATCAGGCTGCTCATCCTGGCCTTCATGTTTAACGATAAAATTGCAAAAAAACTTTTGCCCGGCTTTTTTGTTCTTGTTGCGGTAAGTGTGCCCATCGTCTGGTATTTCTGGCGGCAGGTCAGTGAAAAAACCGGCTCAGCTTCAGGTGAATCCATTCAGGAACGCAAAAATCCCCTTGAACTTAAAACAGCTGTTATTTTTGGTTTTCTGTTTGCCTTTTTCGGCATTCTGACACAATTTGTCGTCCAGCATTATGGGAAGACAGGTGTCAATCTTCTGTCTTTTATCGTAGGTGTGACGGATATTGATCCTTATATCCTGAATCTTTTTCAGGGGGGGGCTGCCTCGATCGGCATTGTAACCATTGCCAGAGCAACTATTATTGCAACGGCGAGTAATAATTTAATCAAGATGGTTTATGCGGTCAGTCTGGGGAGCCGCGAACTTTACAAAAAAGTAATTACAGGATTTTCAATTCTCATAGTTTTAAGTCTTGTGATGAGTATGTTCTTTTATTAAATTTTTATCCGGAGAAGACAGATGAAAAATTACACTTTCCTGATTCATTCAGGCACAAACGGGTTTCCATACAGGATACCAACATGCTTTTTGAAAATAGATGCAGGCTTAGAAAGCTTTTGATCTCAAAAAACAAATATCAAGTAACTGCCATGAGGCCGAGCTGAACTGCGCTACGTGCCTCAAAAAATCAGAGATTTTGACGAACAAAAAAAAGAGCATTTGTAACTTTTGTCAAAAGTGAGCTCTTTTATATAACCAAAACAAAAAAAGGAGGAGTAAAAAATGTATAAACGTATTCTTGTACCTCTGGACGGATCGAAAAGGGCAGAGGCTATATTACCCCATGTTGAGGAGATTGCCCTTAATTTTCATTCAAAGCTGATTTTTATGCAGATGGTTGAAATGCCACCCATGATGATGGGGTCTGAAGCTCCTTATCTCGAAGGGTTTCAAATGGAAATGGAAGAGGTGGCAAATCAGGCGGAACTTTATCTGGAAACTGTGAGCGGAGAATTTCGTGAAAAGGGGATACAGTCAAAAACAATCATATCCCACGGCCCTGTTGTGGACGGTATAATAAACACGGCAGAAAGCGAGAGTGCAGATCTCATAGCAATGGCAAGTCACGGCAGGACCGGGCTGTCAAAGGTTTTTTACGGCAGTGTTGCTGCTGGAATTATGCACAGAATAGACAGGCCGCTGCTCATTGTTCGTTCAGCTTAGGATCGAAAATTTTATAAGTTGAACGAAATTGCTTGTCTTCCGGCCCATCTACTTCGTTGCATCAAAGGCCGAATACGTAGAGTATGCAACCTTTAATGCGCCTTGTACATGGGCCGGAATTCTGCGCTATTTCTGTTCAACTTATTTCATCTCCGATCCTTAAAAAATTTGAATTATTTTTTATATATTATTGAACAGATAAAAAAATAAGGGAAAAAAATCATGAAAGCAAGAAAGATTAAAGACGGTATTTACTGGATGGGTTTTGTGGACTGGGACAGGCGTTTATTTGATGCTCTTGTGCCCCTTCCCGACGGAACGAGTTATAATGCCTACCTGATTAAAGGAAGCGAGAAAACAGCCCTGATTGATGCTGTTGAATCACCCATGGCAGATGAACTTCTTGGGCAGCTTAAAGATGTTGATAAAATAGATTACCTTATTTCAAATCATGCTGAACAGGATCATTCTGGAATAATTCCGAAGATTCTTGAGAAATATCCCGATGCCAAGCTTATCACAACACCCAAGGCAAAGGGAATGCTTATGGATCTTTTACAGATTTCTGAAGGAGTTTTTACCACTGTAGAAGACGGTGAGACCCTTTCCCTCGGTGACAGGACATTAAAATTTATTTACACACCGTGGGTACACTGGCCTGAGACAATGGTTACCTATCTTGAAGAAGATGAAATTCTATTCAGTTGCGATTTTTTTGGTTCCCATATTGCAACCACAGATCTTTTTGTAACGGATGAAGCACGGGTTCATGAGGCAGCAAAGCGATATTTTGCCGAGATCATGATGCCCTTCAGAAAAATGGTCAAAAAAGATCTCGATAAACTTGAGCCTTTCAGCATCAAAATGATAGCACCGGGACACGGCCAGATATTCCAGCGCCCGGAACTGATCCTCGAAGCCTACCAGGAATGGGTTCAGGATTCCTGCCGAAACACAGTTGTACTGCCCTATGTATCCATGCATGAAAGCACTAAGCTCATGGTGAACTACTTTACTGCCGCCCTTGTGGAAAAAGGGGTAAAAGTGGAATTGTTCAATCTCGCAGAAACCGATATAGGAAAACTTGCCATGGCACTTATGGACGCTGCAACAATTGTTGTGGGAACACCCACGGTTCTTGCAGGCCCGCACCCCTATGCCGCCTATGCTGCGTTTCTGGCCAACGCTCTGCGCCCCAATACAAAATTTCTTTCCATAATAGGATCCTATGGATGGGGAGGAAAAACCGTTGAAACACTTGCCGGAATGATTCCAAATTTAAAAGTGGAAGTTTTAACTCCCGTTCTCTGCAAGGGAAAGCCTTCAGATGATGCGTATAAGGCATTGGATGAGCTTGCAGCCTCAATTGCCGAAAAACACAGGGAACAGGGATTTAATTAATTTTCCAGGAGGTTATTGCATCAATGCAATCAATGCATTTTTATTCATCAAAGGCTGTATGTTTAATCTCTTTTGCGATCATTGCCCTGCTTCTGTGTTTATCTTTCAATGCAGAAGCAGGTGACCTGAGTGCGATTCTTGCCCAGGTGGAGCAGAATACTCCGGCACTTAAGGCTGCCCGTGCAGAAACTGCAGTTCGGAAGGCAGCAGTGAGACATGCAAAAGGACAGTATTTCGGGGAAGTTGATGCCATGGCTGAAGACAGCCGTTATAACACAGACCGCCTGATAAATCCCATGAGTTATCCACCTGATCTCAAGTCAAAACTTTTTGATAAAAATCAGTTTGGTTACGGCATTACAGCACATGTTCCATTGGATATAAACGGCCGTATTACAGCCACTGTTAATGCTGCAGAAAAGCAGATGAAGGCTGCCCTTGCAAGTCAAAGTGATGTCAGGCTGACTCTGCTCCACGGTGCTGCAAGTCTCTATCACAGTCTTGAAGGTGTAAAAGCAATGGAAGATGCTCTGAAAAAACAGATTCAGGCACTTACAGCCCATATAAAAGTTGCCACTGCTTCCATAAAAGCCGGCAGAACAGCGCTTGTGGAAAAATTACGCATTGTTGCAGACAAGGAAGCGGTAAAAGGAAAACTTGCTGATTTATACGGCAGGGAACAGGGTATAAGGGCAAAACTTGCAGCCCTTATGGGAACAGCATCTTTTTCCGATGTTGTCATCCCTGTCCATAACCCGCCTTTAAATACTGTGGAGCCGGTTGACAATATTATGAACAGGCCTGATATTCATGCCCTGAAGTTTAAAAAAAAAGCTGCAGATGCAGATGTAAAAGCTGCTGTGTCAGAGCGTTTGCCCGGACTTAACTTAAATGGTTCCTGGATTCAGAATCAGGGATTCAATGGAGAGGGGGATGATACATGGGCGCTGTCCATACAGGTAAAAATGCCCCTTTGGGACGGAGGCAGCCGCAAAGCAGCCGTTGCAAGGGCAGAGGCAGGTTCCAGGGCTGTCCGTTATCAGTTGACAACTCTTAAGAATCAGGCAAGGGCGGAACTTAATGCAGCAAAGGCAGATGCCAGTGCCTCTGAAACAAGCTACTCTGCCACCATGGCATCGGTGGATGCAGCAAGGGAAACTGCAAGAATACAAACCGACCGCTTTGCCAGGGGACGTGTCTCCGCAGCGGATCTTGTTGATGCCGAGGCTGCCCTTGCCGGAGCAAGGTCAGACCGTGCCCTTGCTCTGACATACTGGTGGCAGGCTGAAGATCGTATAAGACATGCCGTCGGCCTGGAGCCCATTGCATATAAACGGCCATGAGGTTGAGCTGGATTTGCCCAGATTTGTCTCATAGAATCAAAGATTCTGACAATAAATAAAAATGGCATAATGCCGCCCTCTGTGGGTGATAGAGCCAGCCAAAGGACAGTCGGCGGGTCTTTTGCCCTGCCAGTCTAAAGCGCAGGAACTGCGGTCAAGTATGTCCTCAAACAGCCTGCGCTTCTTAACGCCCGGCAGGGTAAAAGACCTGATCGCCTTTGTGTCCTGATGGGCTGGCTCTATCACCCACAGAGGGCTCTGCTATCGACATTTTGAGCAGTGTTTTCATAAAAAAAAAGGAGTAATAGATGACTGGGAAAAAACGAATCTGGCATTACCTGATAGCGGTTCTTATTCTTGTGGTTTTAGTTATAGCGGGAATTAAGATACATAAGAAACGTATGGCAAAAGTGTCCGATATCCCTGCAGAACCTGCGGCACCATGGGCTCTGCATTTTGTAAAGGTAAACGCAAATCCCGTTGATTCTGGATTTCCCGCACTTGCCATGGTTTCAACCCGTGAAGAACTCACCATAATGCCGAGGATTTCCGGCAGGATACTTGAAATGGGCCCGAGGGAAGGTGTCAGGGTAAAAGCCGGTGAGCTTCTCGTGAGAATTGATACAAGGGAAATAGAAGATACAATTAATTCCTTGAAAGCTAAACATATTTCAGCCATGGCAGAGGCAAAACGTGATCACGATGAATTTAAGAGAGAAAAAGAGCTGCTTATAAACGGCGGCAGTAACGCCAGTGCTGTTGAGGCAAGATATACTGCCTTTGTTGCTGCAACTCAGCAGGTAAACTCCCTTGCACATGAAATAAAATCACTTCTGGTGCGCAAAGGCTATGGGAAAATAAAGGCATCGGCAAACGGAATTGTTTCCAAAAGGCTTGCAGAACCGGGAGATATGGCTGGTCCGGGCCGTCCCCTGTACAAAATTACAACAAGTGACGGAGCCATTGCAAGAGCGGAACTTCCCCAGGCCATTATGCAGAAAGTACACATCGGAACTTCCATGGAACTTGACTATGATAACAAAAAAGCTGTTTTCCCCGTTACCCGTATTTTCCCAACCGTGGATGCACGCGCCCTTGGTATTGTCGAGGCTGATTTTGATAAAATTCCCTTTGATCTGCCAAGCGGGGCAAGGATTGCCTGCAGAATTATTCTGAATAAAATAACAGACACGC
>WFQS01000410.1 GCA_015486915.1 Desulfobacteraceae bacterium | reverse complement strand
TATCAAACCAGTATGAGGGTGAAAATGTCAGCAGCATGGTTGCAAGCAGAATCGATCCAAAGATCACAAATCCCTCTAAAATGAACAAAATGATATTTCTGATGGGAAAGTAGTGTTTTAAAAATTTCAGCATCTTATTATGTTTTATTTGTCTTTATGATAGCTATAACCATATTTTTTATACCCGTAGCCATAGCCTATGGATTCTTTTGAAAAATTCTGTATAACGCCAAGGATATGATCCCTTCCGTATATATCAATAATATCCTGCACCTCTTTGATACGTGTTTTTCCATTGCGGACAACAATGATTATTCCGTCCACATATCTTGCAATGGCATTTGTTTCCGAGGTGATATACGGGGGCGGGGTGTCAATGATTACGTATCGGTCGGCGTATCTTAATTTTACTTCAGTGAGCAGTCGTTTCATCTGTTCAGATGAAAGCAGTTCAGCCGGATTTTTCGGAATACTGCCTCCGGGCAGGATGGTCAATTTGTTTATGATCGTTTTTTTCAAAAGACCGGAAAGGGGTTCTGCCGATGTTAAATACTCACTTAAACCTTTGGTCTTTTCGCCATCAAATCCAAACAGTGAGTGTATTGAAGGGTTGCGGAGATCACAGTCCATTAAAAGTACAAATTCATCAATACTCTGGGCAATACTGATGGCAAGGTTTGCAGCAACAAAAGATTTACCCTCTTCCGGCGAAGGACTTGTGATCATGATGGTTCGGGGGGGCTCTCCCTTAGCAGGAAAAAGGATATTTGTTTTTAAAAGCCTGAACTGCTCTGCAGCTGCAGAATATGGTTTTGATAACATAATAAGATTAGCATTTAAATTTTCCGGAAGGGGATGATCTGCCGTGTCGACTGGTACAGCGTAAGGTCCTTTGCCTGATTCCCTTTCATCTTTCAATTTTTCATCTGAATTTTTGGTGTCAGGACGAGCCTTTAAATCCGTTTCTTCTGATTTCGAATATTTATTTTGAAAACTCTGGCCTGATTTTTCTAATGCCTGAAAAATTTTACCCAAATTATGCTCCTGAATTTTTAAATATTTAGTGTTGCTTTAATAAAATTTATGGTTCTATCAAGACCTTTATAGTTCAGTATGGCAAAAAAGGTTAAAAATACGGCCGCATAAAGGCTGCAGCCTATGAAAAGTGCCATTTGAAATTTCTGTTTAATTTTGTCTGAAGGCTTTTCCAGAACAGGAATGCTTGCAAGCAGGGTGAGGTCGAGATTCTTTTCAATCTGATCTTCCCTCCTGATGATTGACATGCCGATCATTTCACGCAGAAACAGAGCTCCGCCTCCGATTCCAAGACCGGCTACAATTGATAATAAAAATAATAATTTTACATTTGGAGAAATCGGTTTTTCAGGCAGACGTGCATGGTCCAGTATCATGAAATGCTCTCCTTTCTGCTTTTTTTCCATATTAACGGAAATTTCAGCTTCAAGTTTTCTGCTGAGCAGGGAACTGAATTCTTTCTGAATATTGCCATAATCCCGCTTTAATGAATGGAGTTCAAGTTCTCTTTTCGGGGTGTCTTCAACACGCTGCTGGTAGATTTTCATCTTATTTTCTATTTTGGATATACCAGACTTAATTGTTTTGATTTCATTTGTTATCTGCTTAACCTGAACTTTCTGCTGCATGGCTGCAAAATCAACCATCCCTCCCGTGCCATCGCCTGGAATCGTGTTCTGGATTTCATTTTTATCAGGTCCATTTTCCGATACTGTTTTTTCTTCTTTGGCAGTCTTTTCAGCAGTTTTTTTATCCTGCTCAATTTTTTTCTCAAGCTTTTCTATGGTTTTTTTAAGTTTGACAACATCGGGGTATTGATCGGTATATTTCAAAAGCAGATTATTGTATTGCTTCTTTGCCATGGATAATTTGTTTTTATCTTCAGAATCAGCAGTTCCCTGGTCACCTTCAAGATCAAAGCCGCCAAACTGATCATTTAAAGCCTGTGAATTCATTTCTTTTGACTGGGCAATCTGGGCCTGGATAGTGGCAAGTGCATTTCTTGCATCCCTTAACGCAGCGTGTTTATCCACAAGCTGGGCCTGCAGTCTGTCAAGGGCTCTTAAATTTGATTCAAGCTCATCCGGGAGCCCGCCAAGGTGTTTTGCCCGGTAAAGCGCAAGTTTTTTCTCACGGTCTTGAAGACCTTTTCTCAGCTGTTTAAGCTGAGAGTCTAAAAAATTGCTTGTACCCATGGCCTGTGCTTCACGCACCTTGAGGTTTTCATCCATAAAGTAGCTTGCAAGGGTGTTTGCAATCCGCATCACTTTTTCAGGGTCGCTTCCCTTAAAAATAATACTGAATGATTCTGCACCACCTCTTGAATGATCTATTTTTACCTGAATTCTTTTGCGCATGGCTGCAACCTTGTCCTCAAGGTACATATTATCCGCATTTTCATACAATCCAAACTGATCTATTATTTTTTCAATATTGGTCCTGCTGAGAATCTGCTGGGAAATGGTGTTGATCCTCTGGGAAATGGTTGAACTGACAACCGATCGAACGTAGTTTGTGGGCACCCTCT
>WFQS01000409.1 GCA_015486915.1 Desulfobacteraceae bacterium | reverse complement strand
GATAAAACAGTTTAAACTATTATACAGCAGTAAAAAATATCAATTATATCTGAGTAAAATTATAAACTAACCAGGAAAATTGTTTTATATGAAAACTCTATCCTGACCTGCCGGAACAACGGCAAACCCGGGCCAATTCAGATTGGCCTCATGGCCGTTATTGAAAAATAATTGTTTAAAAATCAAAATCCCCGGCTGCCGTGCAGGCAGTTGCTTGTACAGATAAAAAAACAGGAAAACAACAGCAATGAAATATTGTATGAATTTTTTTTTCATTTGTCTGACAATTTGCCTTGTATCAGCTTCCGCCCTGGCCATTGACGGCAATGAAGTACTACGTCAGGGGGATAAAAAACTGTCAGTTCAAGAGTACAGTTTTAACCTTGATGAGATAGAGAAAAAAACTTTTGAATGGGGTGGATATGGGGAGTTGAAATTTGCTCACTATGAGTTGAACCGGGACGGTATTTTTTATTTTTTAAATAATTACAAAAACAAACGTTCCACACTTGATCGTGTCAGTTCAATTCTCCAGCTTGAAGGTGATTTAAACAGGGGGGAGGTAACTTTTAACTGGAGGCTTCAGGCCGGCGCCTGGCAGGATAATCTAAACAGGGATGACAGCTTTGATGTTTTTGAGGCTTTCGCAAGTTTTAAACCAGCGCCTGCGATAACCGTTAATGTTGGTAAAAAAACTTTTAAATGGGGTAAAGGTTATGCCTGGAGTCCGGCTGCCTTTATCGATCGCATAAGGGATCCGAATAATCCTGAAGATGCACTTGAGGGGTTCACCGGCATTGAGTGTGATCTGATCAAAAGTTTTACATCTCATCTTCAGACAATTGCCCTTACAGGGGTGATTCTGCCGGTTTATCAAGATATTAACGGTGATTTTGGTGAACCTGATAATATCAATTTTGCTGCCAAACTTTATCTTTTATACAGGAATACCGATATTGATTTCATTTTTTACACGGGAAACAGCCGTTCCACACGCTATGGGCTCGATTTTTCAAAAAATATTGCTGCAAATTTTGAAATTCACGGTGAGCTTGCCTATATCCCGGAGCAGGCACAGAAAATATCAGGCACAGACGGCACAGCTGCTGTCCGCACCATAAGCGATACAAGCTATCTGCTGGGCCTGCGGTATCTTTCAGAAACAGATGTCACCACAATTGCTGAATTTTATCATAACGGACATGGTTATACGGAGAATCAGCTTACAGGCTTTTTGCATTTTGCAGATGAGGGATATCGAAGTTATCTTGCAACGGGCAGTGATACCCGCCTGCAGAAAGCATATAATCTGAGCCAGGGAAGTTACGGTAAACCCCAGGCGGGACGTAATTATCTTTACACGAAAATCTCCATAAAAGAGCCCTATGATATTCTTTATTTTACCCCGGCAATGACAATAATCGCAAATGTTGAAGATCATAGTTATTCAGTAAGCCCCGAAGTGATGTATACCGGTATCACAAATTTTGAGATGCGCCTGAAATTTTCATTTCTTAACGGCGGAAATTTCAGTGAATACGGTGAAAAGACAAACAACACAAGACTTGAACTGCGCCTGCGTTATTTCTTTTAAACCCGGTAGTCAGGTTTTATAGCTGCCATGAGGCAGATTTGAACCGCGTTACAGTGCCTCAAAAAATCAGATTATGGTGTGCCCCAATGTCAAGACAATTTTCCATTAAATTTAAGTGTCATTTTCCATTTTTGTGCGTGTTTATAATTCTGTGCTACTATCCGGCTCCCGGATTTGCTTTGGCAATCATCTGAAGCGGAAGCCAGTCCCTGAGAATAGGCACCACAAAACACTTTTTACCCGGTATCAAGATAATTAAAGCATGCCAAAAAAGGCGATGATAGAAGAATACCGGCATAGTTGACGACTTCACTAACTGTAAATTCAGGCAGAGTCTCTGCAACGACCCCTTTACATTCCAATACCTGTTCTGTTTCTTTTAATCGGCTGTTACAGAATATTGGTTCTACCCCATTTTTTAATTTGTAGCTTACTGATTTTATCGACTTTCAATTT
>WFQS01000408.1 GCA_015486915.1 Desulfobacteraceae bacterium | reverse complement strand
ATTATAGATTAAATTGTATTTGGAATTTTTAATTGATTTAATTGATTTGCCATATTTAATTGACTTAACCGGAAAATTCACATGTTTCTTTTTCAATTTTATGGTGTGGGCCTTGCTCAATTGGGTTTTTGAGTTTGAATCTGTCCCTGTTTGTTTTAAATTGTAAAGGCAGTTTTCAGGTGTTTTATAACTGAATTTTTTATGAAAAATTGGATCGGAAGCTTTGGTATGACATATCAGACATTGGTTAACACCAATAATTTTTTTGATTTCACCGGCGTTAAAGGGGCGGGAATTTTTACGTGTTATTGCGGAAAAAGAGCTTATTATCCCTTTTTTCATGACCATAAACCCGTCTAAGGGTTTATTTTGTGACTTTTCGCACAGCAGTGTTGGTTCTATAGTACTTTGTTTTGTAATATGCTGGCCAAACCCCATAAAATTCAGATTTGCGTGACATTCTGAACATCCTATGGCCTTTTTACCGGTATTGTGCGAGTAAAACTGGGAAAACCGGAATTGATGCCTGCCTTTAAATTTTGAAACATACTCTTTTTTTTGGGTTTTACCGTTTTCATCAATAATTGTCACTAAGGTCTGGCATCCCGGGGTAAGAGGTGAAATTTTGCCGCGCTGATTAAAACCTGTAGGAAAAGGATATAACCTCCGGAAATCCTCGGTTTCACTGAATTTTCCAGGTGTATTTTGTTTTTTTATGTAATCAAAGGCCGTTTTGGTCATATCGTATCTTGTGTGGCAGCCGTAACACTGGGGTACTGCACGGGAATGGCATGTGTAGCATTCCATTTTTTCATGCCCCTTAATGGTATGTTCAGGCGTATTTATAATTAAAGGAACTTTATGTATTTTCCCGTTTCTTTTGCTCATCAGGTAAACAGAATTATTGTTTATATGAAAATTTTTGGATATCTGAGCGGGTTTTTTATATTTTTGTGAGAGGCCAACCCTTGCCAAAACCGGATTTGCTCCGGGGCTGTTATAGAATACGTTGGAAAATTTGCGGCCTTTGCCTGTTATTACCATCTTCATGCCGGGCCTTGCCATATGAAAATAGTTTTTTGATTCCCGGACAGCCTCGTCGTTTTCACGGGTGATTTTTTGAAATCCGGGAAGTTTTTTTCCTGTACCATGGCAGTCCCGGCAGGTGATTTCCGTCTGAAGGTACATATTTTTATATGCATAGCTGTCACCCATGACATCACGTGATGTATGGCAGTCAATACAATCCATGCCTTTTGAAAAATGGATATCCTCTGTGATATGACTTAGATTGCGGTTGCCGCTTATTCTTTCCGGCCCCGGAAGCCCGTTTTTTGTAGGGACCATTGAATTATTACCGTCATACAGGCCTGTATAGGATAATGCAATACGTCCGCTTCTGTTATGGCATTTCATGCATACATCATTTTTAGGCAGGGCGCATAATTTGTGATTTGCCGAGAAGGGCATTTTCCCTTTCATCGTGGAATCATTCCCATCATAGACAGCAGTATCATTATAGGGAAAATGACAGGCAGCACATCCCGAACCATGATCTGCAGCGTATTTTTTATCAGCCTGGATACTTATATGGCATTGGGAACAGAACTTACGATACAATTCACCGGAAAGATTATTAAGCTTTGATACGGATTGAAGTTTTAAAGGAAGGCCGTGTGCAGAAAAAAGGTTTGATTTTCCTGTTCCGTAATTTTGCTTATCCTCTCCTTCCAACCCTTCCCAGGTTTTTTGTATATTTCTTATCATTCCCATATTGGTATTCATTATATTAGACTTAACCCGCTTAAGCTGATAAAGATGACAATTGCCGCAGGTTTTTTCCCAGAATTTCGGAGCAGAGGGGTTTTTGGGACCGTACATTGTTTTGTGGGATGTTTCTTTGTCTTTTGCTTTAGGATCACCTCCATGACAGTCAACACAATTTTTATGTGCATCTGATACCTGCTCCAGCCCACTGTGACATGATACACATGTGGAATTTACAACAAGGGCAGAATTACAGGGGCTTATAAAACAGAAAAACATGGTAAATAAGAAAGCAACAAAAATTGGAATGAAAAAACATTTGGTGCGTTTTCTGATGATAAGTACCTTTAATTATACGAGTTCCATTTTTTGTTGTGAGGCCGCCTTAGAGTCTTCAGATCGGCCTCATGGCCGTTATATACATTGTTACCATATGGAGTTATTATCAACTTTATTGGTGAACTTTTGGTAATATTGAGCCCCATTATTCATCATCATCTTTTTTGTACCCCTCATAGTAATAAGATTGCTCTATGCCCTTAAAAATAATTTCTCGATTATTTATTTCATCAGTCAAGTTGGCTGAAAGCAAGGTTTTTATTTCCAAAGTGTTAACAGGGCTTCTTTGTATTGCCTGAAGGTAAAGTGTTTTGTTTACATACTGCCAGTTAATAACTTTTTTTAGTTTTGTTTTCAAGAGTAAATCCAGCCATATACGCATAGTTCTGCCATTACCTTCCATAAAAGGATGGGCAATATTCATCTCCACATATAGGGAACTTTATATTTAGTCTTTCACCCGCATCCTGAAAAATTTGTTTTTTTTACTTTAATTGTCATATCCCTGGAAAATGAAAAATGCAAGAAAAAGGAGGAGTTGTTTATATCTGAACATACCTTGCAAAATTTTATTATGATCTGTAAACAGCTGGAAACGAAAAAGAAGTTTTTTCGATTGCAAAAGACCACTGTTTATTATAACTAAAACTAAAGGCTTGCAATTCATGTGCTCTACCTCTTTTTTTTGTTTTTTATTACAGAAATTCAGAGGTAAGTCTCTGAAATGGGCGACACCCATATCATATTGGAATAACAGGCCTGTCTATTGTATAGGATGAATAGAAAAAGCTTCACACGACAAGATTGCAATATT
>WFQS01000407.1 GCA_015486915.1 Desulfobacteraceae bacterium | reverse complement strand
ACAGGACGTGACAAGAACTGCCATTTCCCTCGGAGCAAATCATGGATGATTTGCGAGAATGAGTGAAGGGTAATACCTGTTCCCGGCGGCCTTCAGTGTGGAGTTTCATGCTTTGTTGTGTCCGAAGGACATGGGGGTTATATGAAAATGCCGTTCAAAGAGTCGACAGCGTAGCCCCCTGTGGATGATAGATCCAGCCCATCAGGACACAAAGGCGATCAGGTATTTTGCCCTGCCGGGCGTTAAGAAGCGCAGGCTGTTTGAGGACATACTTGACCGCAGTTCCTGCGCTTTAGACCGACAGGGCAAAATACCCGCCGACTGTCCCGGGCTGGTTCTATCATCCACAGGGGGCGGCATTATGCTATTTTCATTTATTGTTGAGAGACGGCTGGACAAATCCAAATACGCCTCGTGGCGGTTATAGAGATTTACCGATCATGGCGGCAAGGTCAACCATCCTTGTGGAGTATCCTGTCTCATTGTCATACCAGGAGTATATTTTAACCATATTACCCAGGACATCGGTACACAGTCCATCAACAATGGATGAAAAAGGGCTGCCATTGTAATCTACAGATACAAGTGGAAGATCACTGAACTCAAGTATTCCTTTAAGTTCGTTTTCTGCGGCAGATTTTAGCGCCTCGTTAACCTCTTCCTTAGATATGTTGTTTTTTTCCACAATGGCAACAAAATCAACAAGAGAGACATTTGGAGTTGGAACACGTACGGAAAGACCGTTGAGTTTACCTTTAAGTTCAGGAAGAACAAGGGCTACAGCCTTGGCAGCACCAGTTGTTGTAGGAATCATGGAAACTGCTGCGGATCTTGCTCTCCTCAGATCTTTATGTGGAAAATCAAGGAGTCTCTGATCACCTGTATAGGCGTGAACCGTTGTCATCATACCCTGTACAATACCGAAATTATCAAGAATAACCTTTGCAACCGGGGCAAGGCAGTTTGTTGTGCATGAAGCATTTGAGATAATGTTGTGCTTTTCAGGATCGTATTTTTCCTGGTTTACACCCATGACAATTGTTATATCGGGATCTGTTGCAGGAGCTGAAATAATAACTTTTTTTGCACCTGCCTTTATATGATTGGAAGCAGCTTCTTTTGTTCTGAATATTCCTGTGCACTCTGCAACAATATCCACATCAGAATCTTTCCATGGAATTTCTTCAGGATTTTTCACGGCGCTTACCACAATTTTTTTACCATCAACAAGAATACCATCATTAGTCGATGCAACAGGTTTGTCAAGTCTTCCGTGGACAGAATCAAATGCAAGAAGGTGAGCAATGGTGTTTGTGTCTGTCAGGTCATTAATTGCGGTAATTTCAACGTCCGGGTTGTTAAGGGCAGCCCTGAATATTCTCCTGCCTATCCTTCCAAATCCGTTAATTCCAAGCTTAATACTCATAATTATTTACCTCCGATGATTGTGATTATTTTTTTATTTTCGTTTGTTTCCCTTTAAAATGTCACTTGCAAGGGAAATACTTTTTTTACCGAATTTCACAAGGGTTTCAGCAGCCTCTGATATATCCATTTTATCTCTGATACTGACGGCTTTGAGCAGTATGGGAAGATTTACTCCTGAAATAACTTCCACATCTCCCTCTTTTAAAAAAGAATAGCTCAGATTGGACGGGGTGCCGCCAAACATATCTGTAAATATTATTACTCCGCATCCCTTTTTCCTGACTTTTTTAATTCCCTGCTTTATTTTTTTATGCAGGGAATCCACATCTTCTTTAATATCTATTGAAATGAAAAAAATGTTCTCTATTTTTGTATCAAGAATAAATTCTACTGCTTCAATTAAAGCATTACCAAGGTCTGCATGGGTGACAATTAGAATTCCTGTCATATCTCTTTTATATCCCTGTCTAAGTCTCTGTGGATGATTCCGGGTTTATATCCTTTTTGATTCAGCCGCTCAAAAATTTTTCTGGCAATAACAACGCTTCTGTGACGGCCTCCGGTACATCCCACAGCAAGTGTAAGATAAGCCTTGCCTTCTTTTTTATAAAGCGGAATAAGAAAGTCAATAAGGCTTAAGTATTTCTCTAAAAAAATGCCTGTTTCTTTTGTTGCCATGATAAATTTTTTTACATCACTTGATTCTCCGTCATGATTTTTAAGTTCAGGCACAAAAAACGGATTTAATAGGAAACGCATATCAACCACAAGGTCAGCATCGTGCGGTATACCATACTTAAATCCAAATGAAAGAACATTAATTTTCATTAAAGAGTTTATTTCCGTACCTTTCCTGATTATACCGAGAATTTTCGATTTTAACTGATGAACATTGTAATTGGTTGTGTTGATAATTTTATTGGAGCTTCTCCTTATGGAAAGCATCTTTGCCTTTTCAGACTTTATGCTTTCCATAAGGCTTTTTTCATGGGACACAGGGTGATGGCGGCGTGTTTCGCTGTAACGTTTAAGCAGGGTGTCTTCATCTGCCTCAAGAAAAAGGACTTCAGGCTTTAATCCGTTTTCCCTTAAAGAATCAATTGTTGAAGAATAGGTTAAGAGGAAATCCTTTGCCCTCATGTCCATGACAAATGCAAAGCCTTTAATTGCTTGATCATTTTTCATGGGCAGATCGAGAAATTTAGGAAGAAGTTCCATTGGCATATTATCAACACAATAAAAACCAGCATCTTCAAATGCCGCCATGGCCGTGCTTTTTCCAGATCCTGAAAGCCCGGTTATGATAAAAACCCTGTTAAGTTTCATTTAAAATTCTTCATCCTGTTCACTGATAATTACTTTGATTTCATCAATGGATTCAGCATTTATCAGGTTATCTTTAAAATCATCATTTTTAAGCAGTTTTGAAATATGTGCAAGAACTCTTAAATGGCTTCCCGTTGAATTTTCCGGAGTGAGAAGCAGGAAAAAGATATAAACAGGCCTGTTGTCGAGAGAATCAAACTCAACTCCTTTAATACTCCTGCCAAATCCTACAATAGTAGAGTTAATGGATTTTAGTTTTCCATGGGGAATGCCGATTCCACCTCCAATCCCTGTACTTCCGAGTTGTTCACGTTCAAGAAGTACTTTCAGTATTTCCTGACTTTCCGTTTCTGCCGACGCTGAAACAGCAACGGCAAGTTCTTTAAGAACTCCTTGTTTGTCATTGGAGTCAAGTTCTGCAATAATTGCATTTTTACCAAGAATATCAAATAATTTCATATAAAAAAGCCCTAATTGCGCGGCTGAATCAGTCCAATGGTTCCGTCATTTCTTTTATAAAGCACATTAACCCGTTCTGTTCTTGCATTGTTAAACACAAAAAAATTATTTTTATTAAGGTCCAGCTCAAGTATTGCATCGTCAACATCCATGGGCTTAAAATCAATTACCTCAATAATAATTTCATTTTTCAGGGGCACAGACTCCTCAGGAACAGAAGCAGAAAGATCTTCATCTTTTATGCTTTGTTTGTTACCGGACATGTGACGTCTTACTTTTTCCTTGTTCTTTTTTATTTGGATTTTTATTTTGTCCATGAGGGTGTCAATTGAGGAATACATGTTCTCAGATTCTTCCTTTGCATGGATTTTCAACCTGTCGCATGTCAGGGTGATTTCTGCAATATGTCTGATTTTTTCCACGGAAAGGACAACATTTGCCTCAGCCGGACTGTCTAACATTCTGTCAAACCGGTCCACTTTTTTTTGTACATAGGATTTTAAAGCATCGGAAGGATCAAGTTTTTTAAAAGTTACTGATGTCTGCATAAGTAAAACCCTCCTAAAATTGTTTACGTTTTGTGGAAGGAAGAATATGGAGCATTTCCCGGTATTTCGTAACTGTTCTGCGGGCTATGCTTATATTTGCCTTTTCCAACAACTCTGACAGTTTTTTGTCACTATACGGGTTCTTTGGATCTTCATTTTCAATAAGGATTCTTATTTTATCCTTAACACTTTCAGATGCCAGAGAATCACCGTGTATACGGTTTATTGAACTGTTAAAAAAGTATTTAAGTTCAAAAAGACCCTGGGGTGTATATGCATATTTATTAGTTGTAACCCTGCTGATTGTAGATTCATGCATTTTAATGTCCTCTGCAACATCCTTTAAAATCATGGGCTTTAAATATGCAATTCCCTTTAAGAAAAAATCTTTCTGGAATTTTATGATACTCTCCATGACGGAGTATATTGTTTTCTGGCGCTGGTGAATTGATTTGATCAACCATGATGCCGACTGCATTTTTTCATTAAGATACGCTTTTGTCTCTTTGGGCAGCTCTCTGCCCTTTGCTGCTTCGTTTCTGTAAAGGGAATTTATTCTAAGCTTTGGAAGCCCGTCATCGTTCATGACAATTTTAAAATCATCACCTTCTCTGTAAACGTAAATATCAGGTATGATATAATGGGGTTCGTCCGTGGCAAATTTTCTTCCGGGTTTGGGCTCAAGGCATTGTATGATTTTAACCGCTGAAATGACATTATCAATGGAAATATTCAGGTCAGCTGCTATTTTCTTATACGTTTTGTTTTCCAGATTTTTTATATACCCTGAAATTATTTTTTTCAGGAGAGGAGTTTCTATCCCAAGATGCTTTATCTGAATTAAAAGGGATTCCTTTAAATCCCTGGCACATACTCCGGGCGGATCAAAATCCTGCATTTTTTCCAAAAGTTTTTCAACATTATGGGGTTTAAAATGTCCTGCCTCTGCAATTTCCTCAACTGAAGAACATAAATATCCGTCAAGATCAAGATTTCCTATGATCATGCTTCCTATTTTTTCCTCTTCCAAAGAAGGGCCATGCATTAAAAGTTGCCATTGAAGATGACTTTTAAGGGTCTCCTTATTGCTTGTAAAAGCTTCATAATTGATAGCTTCCTGGTGGTCAACTTCCGCATATACCCTGCCCGTTGAATTGTATTCATTTATATAGCTGCTCCAGTCAATATCTTCCCTTACTTTTTCTTCAATTGTAACTTCTTTAATTACTTCCTCATTATCGGTAGAGGTGCTGTCCTCTTCAGGAGATTTTTTTTCCTGCTGAATTTCTGTAAAACTTTCTTCCAGTGCAGGGTTTTCTTCCATCTCCTGCTGAATCATATTTGCAAGTTCAATGCGGGAGAGCTGGAGCAGTTTAATAGCCTGCTGCAGCTGTGGTGTCATGATAAGCTGCTGGGTGAGAGTTAGATTCTGCTGTAGTCCTATTCCTGGTGCCATATCAGAGTCTGAAATTATCTCCTAAGTATATTTTCCGTGCAATTTTACTTGAAGTTATTTTTTCGGAATCGCCCGACTCAATAACTGTGCCCTGGTTCATGATATATGCAAAATCGCATACCCCGAGTGTTTCTCTTACATTATGGTCAGAAATCAGGATTCCTATTCCCCGTTTACTCAAATGGGTTATTATTGCCTGAATATCAATAACAGCAAGAGGGTCTATGCCTGCAAAGGGCTCATCTAACAGTATAAATAAGGGATCCGTGGCAAGAACCCTTGAAATTTCAAGTCTTCTTCTCTCTCCTCCGGAAAGTTTACCTGCTTTCTGATCGGCAAGGCGTTCTATACCAAGATCATGCATCAGCTTTTCCGCCTTTCCGTTTATATCCTGATCCGTTTCAGGCAGAGCTTCAAGAATAGCGGTTATATTCTCTTTCACACTTAATTTCCTGAAAACCGATGCTTCCTGGGGAAGATAACCTATTCCTTTACGTGCTCTCATGTACATTGGATAATCTGTTATTTCATTTTGGTCAAGAAAAACCTTTCCATTATCCGGTTTGATTATTCCCACGGTCATGTAGAAAGTCGTTGTTTTACCGGCACCGTTGGGACCGAGAAGGCCTGTTATTCTCCCCTGATCAACCTCAAGATTTACTCCGTTTACAACTGGCCGGTCATTGTAAATTTTAACAAGATTTTCAACTATGAGTTTTGTCATCTATTTTTTAATTCTGTCTTCTGAGCTAAAAAGAGCTTCAACACGTCTTGTTTTACCGCTTTCAACAATTACCCTGGAATCTTTCTTAAACAATGTTATTTTTTTCCCTGTTACAAAATTCGTTCCCATTTTTACAGTGGGGGCCTTTCCAGTTAAAACAATGATTTCATTATCCGTTGTATAAACTGCTTTATCTGAAAAAGCCTTTTTATTACCTGTACTATACCTTACATTGCCGGACGCGATTATTTTTTTTATATTCCCCTGTTTATTGATTTTTTTTCTTTTTTTCTTTTCCTGCGGTGTATAAAGAAAAACTTTTATGGAATCCGCTTTAATAACAGAATTACCGTCATTTGCCGTTGCGTGGCCTGAAAATTCAACGAAACCTGCTTTTCTTTCGGAGATCATGGTATCTGACGTTACATGGATAAGCCTGGATT
>WFQS01000406.1 GCA_015486915.1 Desulfobacteraceae bacterium | reverse complement strand
GTTTAAAACTACTTAATTTGAATTCAAGTCAGGAAATTTTACCTTGTTAAACATTACAAAAAGGGAAAAAATAATTTTTTCCTGAAAAAATTTTATTGCCTATTAACAAGACAACGGCTCATATGTGTTCAGCTTCCTTTAGTTTTTCAACATCAATTTTATCCTGTGGCCTTCCGCTTGCTTCCTTTGAACGTATAAGATCTGATCGTGAAATGAATAATAATTTTAAATTGCCCAATTGAACCACTTCTCGATTTTTCCAAGGTTCAGGGTTTCCAGAAAATTTGTTCGTGATAAAAAAAGATTGTTAAACTAAAATTTTTCAAAGCGGCTCAGCCCCTTGCAATCCAGTGAAACGTAAGCGGTTAATAAACCCCATCTTTTAATTTTTTTTTCTCTGTTATAGTTTTCCTGAAATTTAAACACAGGGGAGACAGATATGACAAAAAACAGAGATAAGATTAATTTAGAACGCCGCAGGTTTTGGGAAAACCATATAGAGCAATGGTCATCAAGTGGCCTGACCCAGGCAGAATATTGCCGGCAGCATAATATCAGTTCCAATCGATTCACCTATTGGAAGTGTAAATTCAAACGGGAAAAAGTATCCTCAGGTATTGTACCTGTTCCTGTATCGGCTTTGTCTTCCCTTGGTTCAGGCGGGCCGGTATCTTCTTGTGAGCTTCGACTTTGCATTGATTCCAGATATGATTTGTTCATACAGGAGAATGTCAGCAGTTCCCTGCTGGAAAAAGTCATAACAGCAGTGGAGAAAATATCATGCTGTCAAATGCAAATTTAAAAGTGTATCTGGCAACAGGATCCACTGACATGCGTAAATCCATCAATGGGCTTTCCATTCTGATAAGTGAGTATTTGGAACTCAACCCCTTGTCAGGCAATCTGTTTGCATTTTGTAACAGGAAAAAAACTATAATCAAAATTTTATACTGGGATCGGAATGGATTTTGTTTGTTCCAAAAGCGTTTAGAAAAACATCGTTTTCCATGGCCCGATTCAAAAGAACAGGTACTGGCACTTAACAGACGTGAACTGTTATGGTTGATGGAAGGGCTTGATATTCAAAATTTAAGGGGGCATAAAACCTTGAAATTTAATACGGTTTATTGATAAAAAACCTTTAAAAAATCAGCTGGTTGTGCTATAAAACAAGGCATGAATGAGCTGATAATCAACACTGAAACTTCTAAAGATATTGAAGCCCTGATTGCTGTTTTTGAGAAAAAAGAAAAAGCATATCAAGCGGAAATCAGAATACTCAAAGAACAGGTTCAATACCTCAAGGACAAGTTATTCGGCAGAAGGTCAGAAAAAATACCCAAAAATGATAATCAGCTTTCATTATTTGATTTTCCAGAGCCTGCTTTGTCTGATGATGAACCTGAAACCGTTGTTATTCCTTCCCACAAACGCAGAAAAACCGGCAGAAAACCACTGCCGGACAATCTGCCCAGGGTGGATGTAATCCACGATTTACCTGAAGAAGAAAAATCATGTCAATGTGGCTGCATGAAATCCCGGGTCGGGGAAGAAGTATCAGAGCAGCTTGATATCATCCCGGCCAAAATACAGGTGATAAGGCATGTCAGATATAAATATGCCTGTAAAAACTGTGAAGGAACTGATGATCCCGGCCCCACCGTATCTATTGCGAGAATGCCTGATCAGGTTATTCCCAAAAGCATGGCAACACCCGGTATGATTGCCCATGTACTCACAGGCAAGTTTGTTGATTCTCTGCCGTTTTACAGGCAGGAAAAACAATTTAAACGAATGGGAGTTGACCTGCCCCGCTCAACCATGTGTTCCTGGGCCATGAAAGTTGCCGATGCCTGTGATATTCTGCTTGATATGTTCAAAGAAGAAATTCTGTCAGGCCCATTGATTAATATTGATGAAACCACAGTCCAGGTTTTAAAGGAGCCGGACAGAAAACCATCAACTAAATCTTATATGTGGGTCTTCCGGGGAGGGCCGCCAGGCAAAACCGCCTTGCTGTATCAATATCATCCAACCCGATCAGGGGATGTTGTACAAAATTTTTTAAAGGGGTACCAGGGAGTGGTGCAAACCGATGGTTATGCCGGGTATAATTTCCTTGACCAGGCCAGTGGTATTGACCATATCGGATGTCTTGCCCATGTAAGACGTAAATTTACTGATGTCACCAAGGCGGCTGGTAAACCCGGTAAAAAAAAGAAACCCGGACATGCTGATACAGCTTTGAAATACATCCGCAGATTATATAAGATAGAACGTAAAGCTTCTGAAAAAGGATTATCCACACAGGCGCTCTATGAAGAACGCCAGGCCAAAGCCAAATCCATTCTTAAAGAATTTAAAACCTGGCTGGATGCCATGGTAAACGTGACTCCCCCGCAGGGACTTCTTGGCAAAGCTGTTTCTTACAGCCTCAATCAATGGCACCGGGTTTCTGCTTATGTAAACCATGGTATCGTGAAACCCGATAATAATTACACGGAAAATGCAATCCGACCCTTTGTCGTTGGCCGCAAGAACTGGCTGTTCAGTGCCACTCCTGAAGGAGCCCGTGCAAGTGCTGCACTTTACAGCCTTGTCGAAACAGCTAAAGCCAACGGCATAGAGCCTGCTGCTTATTTAAAGCACATTCTTGAAAATCTGCCCAATGCCATGACAAAAGATGATTTCAAAGAGCTGATGCCCCAGTACATTGATCCGTCCTTCCTGCAGATCAGACCTTAAGAATATATACACCAGCTCAATCACGTTTGGAAGATGGGGTTTATTGACCGCTTACAGTGAAACGTCAAGGTTATCATTTTTTCAATTTCCATATTTAAATACAAAATGAATACTTCATTGAATAATATCTAAATTACTAGCCTCTCCAGCCCGCCATTTCTGTGTTGTGATAACCATCCGTCCATGATCTAAAAATATATTTTTTAGGAATGCTTCTTTGGGCTTTATTGTACGCAATTTTAATGCTTCTCGCATCTATCAGATGCCAGCACATTAGAGTTTGATAGAATTGTGACGCAACGGATCCATGAATAGAATGATATGGCGCAATCAAATGGCTACATATAGGAATAAGTGAAAACGAAGAGGCAAACGAATTCTTACCAGTTTCACAGCATAATGAAATAAACACTTTTTTCTTTTGACTTTCACTCGAAAAACATTTTTTAAAATCATTAGGTGTTTTTTCCCCACCACAACCGAAAATAATACTGGTTGGAGAACCATGTCCAATCAGTACCACATGGCTATAAGCAGCTTCATTGAGTTTCCACCACTCAGACAATTCATCGATTGATCTAACCTTAACTAACATCACAGAATCATCTTCCAACAATAATCTAGAAAATTGGAGTATACTTTTTGCTAATGGATTTAATAAAGTTTCTTCAGTACTAAAGTCACCTATGCTTATAATTAAAATCCCGATATGCTTACTAACTTTGGACGTAGTAATCCAATCTGATATATTCCCATCTTTCTGTTGAACTTTTACAGATTTGTTTTTTATATCTTTAATAGTCGTTCGATAAATAGAAACTGGGTATTTATTTTCGTCAGGTAAAAGCGATGTTGGGACATAACAAGTTTCTTCTATTTTGAACTTAGTTGACATGTATTATTTCCTATTGATAACGTGATAGTCACTGGTGTTTTGGACGGAGCGGAGCGGAGACCAAAACATCCACTGCACTAATTTGTTATATCTTAATAACTTAATGGGGAGGCAACGATTGTAATTGATTAAATCTTTCTCGTTCTTTCTCCGTAGTTGTTCTTAATACTTTTTGCGATAATGCAATAAGTATATCTTTTTCTTGTTTGTATGCTTTCTCGGTATACAGGTCACTTCCTTCTCTCAACCTGTTCATTGTTGCAAAAATAAACCTCAAAAATTCAACGGGTATTACAATATCAGAAATATCGGTCCAAGAAGTCATATATCCTTTCCCTCTCATTTTAACTTCAGCTTTACTGTCACATTTCTTACAACAACAATATATTTCTTCATATTTTGTTATGGAAGATTCATTGTCATACTTGTAAG
>WFQS01000405.1 GCA_015486915.1 Desulfobacteraceae bacterium | reverse complement strand
GAACACGCTGCATCTTCCATGGAATCTGCTGCATCCGGCGATTTTTTATCATCCTCCTTTAAACCAGGACAAAAAGATATTGCAGATATACCCGTCATTCCCCAGAAACTTTACGGCAGGGAAAAGGAAATTACGATTCTGAAAAAAGGGTTTAAAAAAACATGCAGGGGTGAAAGCAGAATGCTCCTTGTTAAAGGAGAACCCGGAATAGGAAAGTCCGCCCTTGTGAATGAAGTTAAAAGATCAATGGTGCAGGAAAGGGGATATTTTATTTCAGGAAAATTTGATAAATTAAAACAAAAGCCCTATGGCGCCCTGATCAATGCATTTGGAGAATTGATCCATCATATCCTTTCTGAAGATGAAAACCGTATTTTTACGTTGAAAAAAAAGCTCATCAATATTCTTGGAGCCAACGGCGGGATCATCGTTGATGTTATTCCAGATGTGGAATTGATCATCGGAAAACAAAAACCAATATCAGAGACTGGCCCCGTTGAAAATGAAAACCGGTTCATCAGCGTATTTGAAAATTTTATGGGTGCCTTTATTTCAAGAAACCATCCCCTTGTGATTTTTTTAGACGATCTTCAATGGGCAGATCCTGCATCATTGAACATGATCAAAAGATTTTTGGCATTTAAAACAGGATACCTGTATGTCATAGCAGCTTTCAGGGACAATGAAATCCATCATGGCAGCCCCCTTATGATCATAGTTGAAGAAATTAAAAATAATGGTGTAAAAACCGAAACAATCGGTCTGTCACAGCTTGGTAAAGAGGATATTAACCTGTTAATTTCAGAAACGCTTCTCTGCAACAGGGAAGATGCAGAGCCTTTATCCTGTTTATGCCTTGAAAAAACAGGGGGGAATCCGTTTTTTTTAAATCAGTTTATTCTTTCGCTTTTTGATGAAAAATTAATCCGGATTAATGAAAAATGCAATAAATGGGAATGGGATTATGAAAAAATAAAACTTGCAGATCTTACCGATAATGCAGCAGATCTCATGATCAATAAAATTTCTGCCATGTCTTTTAATGCACAGAAAATTCTAAAATATGCGGCATGTATTGGAAGTGTTTTTGATCTTAACACCCTGTCAATTGTTTATGGAAAATCCATGAAAGACACTGCTGCCGATCTTTTTGAGGTTCTGCTTAAAGGGTTTATCCTGCCCCTTGATAAGTCATACAAATATATATCCGGGCTGGCTTTCGATCCGGAAAATAATTCTCCGGCACAAAAAGTGAGATATAAATTTCTCCATGACAGGGTTCAACAGGCCGCATATTCATTAATGAAAGAAAAGGAAAAACAGAAAATTCATCTTAAAGCAGGAAATGAATTGATGAGAAGCAGCGGAATATCAGAGGATTATTTCACCTCCTGCTGTGAAAAAGAAAAGGAGAGAACAGGGGCGGCACCGTGGATTTTATCAGAAAGTAAAAAAGAAAATAATCTTGAAGAACATATTTTTGATATCACTGATCATCTGAATGCGGCAGAAGGATTAATTACAGAAAAAAACCGGAAACAGCTGCTTGCACAATTAAACCTGTCAGCCGGGAAAAAAGCAAAAAAATCAGCGGCATTTGAACAGGCATGGAGTTATTTTAAAGCGGGGATTAAAATGCTTGAAAAAAACTCATGGTCTGTTCAATACAGTTTAAGTCTTCACCTCCATGAACAGGCAGCAGAAACAGCATTTCTCCTTGGAAATTTTACGGATATGGAAGATGAAATTAAAAATGTCATTGAAAAAGCAGAAACAATCACTGATATGGTGCAGGTTTATAAAATAAAAATACAGGCATACACCTCCCGGCATGAACTGAAGCAGGCCGTTGAAACGGGATTTTTAATTTTAAAAAAACTTGGAATCAATTTTCCTGAAAAACCGGGCAGATTACAGGTCTATATTGAATATTTGAAAACAAAATTTATTCTTGCAGGAAAATCAAAGGAAGATCTGATTAATATGCACACAATGACTGACCCCTATGCTTATGCCGCCTTAGATATTATGCAGACAATGGGGTTTTCAGTTTATGTTGCAGCCCCTGAAAAAGCGCCTTTTTTTATTTTCAAGGGAATTTATCTGAGTGTTAAGTTTGGAAATACAGCCTTTTCTTCTATTTTTTACGTACATTACGCCATATTCCTCTGCGGAATGGCACAAAATTTACAATTCGGGTATAAGCTCGGTATCACCTCCCTTAAATTATTGGAAAAATTTCATGCAGTAAAGTTTGCTGCAAAAACTGAAGTTGTGTTTAACTTATTTGTAAGGCACTGGAAAGAACCCTTGAAATCATCACTTCTGCCCCTTAAAAATACATATAAAAACGGGGTTCAAACCGGTGATTTTGAATTTGCAGCAGCAGCTGCTTCCCAATACCCGTATTTTTGCTATTTTGCAGGGGTGGAATTATCCCAGGTTGCAAAAAAAGCATTGAAATACAATAAAATCATTAAAAGGTTAAAACAGAAATCATGGCAGTCATATAATGAAAGAACCTGGCAGATCGCATTAAATTTAATGGGATGCACTGAAAATCCTGCCCTTGTATCCGGAGATATTTTTGATGAAAAAACAATGCTTTACCATTATAAAAAAGAAAATGACAGAACAGGGATCTGTTCCCTGTATATAAATAAAATGATCCTTGGTTATCTGTTCCATGATTACAATAATGCCGTTGAAAACGCCCGCAGTGCAGAAAAACATATCATAGCACTTACTTCCCACGTGTCCATTCCTGTTTTCTATTTTTATGAATCATTAAGCTTTGCCGCTTTGTTTGACAATGAATCAAATTCAGAAAAGAAAAGGATAATAAAAAAACTTGCTTACAACCAGAAAAAAATGCAAAAATGGGCAAATGGCGCCCCATCAAATTATCTTCATAAATGGTGTCTTGTTAAAGCACTTCTCCTGCATTTTTCAGGAAAAGATGATAAAGCAGCAGAGTTGTATGATAAAGCCATAGAAGGGGCAGAAAAAAATCAATATATTCAGGAAGAGGCCATTGCAAATGAACTTGCAGCTGTTTTTTACCTGAAAAAAGGGAATGTGGACAGGGCAAAACACCACATGGCAGAAGCAGAATACTGCTATGAAACCTGGGGAGCCAGAGCTAAAGTTCATCACCTCTATAAAGAGTACCCATCTCTTTTATCAAAGGACACCCTGCCACGGGAAAGAAAGGGCAGGGCTTATTCCGGTACTGGTCCTGATATGACTTTTGATGCTGGTGTTAACAGGAAGTTCCCTAAGGTCTCAGTCACCACAAGTACAACATTAATGGACAAGGGAGAACTGGATTTAAATTCCGTATTAAAGGCATCCCAGATCATTTCAGGGGAGATAAGGACTGAAAAACTCATTGCAAGCCTCATGGAAATTATTGTGGCCAATGCAG
>WFQS01000404.1 GCA_015486915.1 Desulfobacteraceae bacterium | reverse complement strand
CAGATTTACACAGATGAACGCAGATATGTTTAAAAATACTGATATTACAGTTGTTTATTTTTAAATTTTCTTTAAGTTTAAAATGAGCTTGAAGATGGATTATTTTTAATCTGACAGTGCAGTTGGACTATTATTCAATTTTGGAAGAAAACCGGAATTTAAAAAATCCTTAAATAATAATAAAAAATATCAGCGCTAATCAGTGGAAATCTGTGGGGAGATCTGTGGCTGAATAATAACATATTGCATTTACATTATAAGTCGAATATTTACAGTATTAAAAACAAAAAATTAAAAAAATAAGGAGATAATAGTGCCTCTAATTCCAATGGTTGTTGAACAGAGCAACAGGGGAGAGCGTGCATATGATATTTATTCCCGGCTTTTAAAGGACAGAATAATTTTTTTAGGATCTGCCATGAATGATGAAATTGCCAATCTTATCGTTGCACAGCTTCTCTTTCTTGAATCGGAAGATCCTGAAAAGGACATTAATTTTTATATAAATTCACCTGGTGGTGTTGTGACTGCAGGACTTGCCGTATACGATACAATGCAGTATATTAAACCAGATGTTTCAACGGTATGTATTGGCCAGGCTGCAAGCATGGGTGCACTTCTTTTAAGTGTGGGTGCAAAGGGAAAACGTTTTTCCCTGCCCAATTCCAGGATTATGATTCACCAGCCCCTTGGCGGTGCACAGGGCCAGGCCTCGGATATTAAAATACAGGCAACGGAGATTTTAAGGATGAAGGATTCTTTAAATCAGATTCTCGCTTTTCATACAGGCCAGAAAATCGAAAAGGTTGCCGATGATACTGACCGCGATTTTTTCATGTCAGCAACAGAAGCCATGGATTACGGACTTATTGATCAAGTGGTAACTGACAGGAAAGATGTTGAAAAGGTCAAAAGCACAGAGGAAGAATAATATGAGTTCAAACAACGATGACAAGGATCAGTTTTTCTGTTCATTCTGCGGAAAAACCCAGAAGGAAGTCAAAAAACTCATTGCAGGGCCAAGTGTATATATATGCAATGAATGCGTGGCCCTTTGTGAAGAAATCATTGAAGATGAGGAAAAAGATAAACTCGAAAATGAGAAAGATATACAGAGTTCTCTTGTTCCAAAAGAGATAAAGGAAGTTCTGGATTCCTACGTCATTGAGCAGGACAGGGCAAAAAAGGTCCTGTCCGTTGCTGTTTATAACCATTATAAACGTCTTGACTCCGAGACAAAAAAAGATGATGTGGAAATTCAGAAGAGTAATATTCTGCTCATCGGTCCAACCGGATGCGGGAAAACTTTACTTGCCCAGACACTGGCCAGATTCCTTGATGTGCCGTTTGCACTTGCAGATGCAACAACACTTACCGAGGCTGGTTACGTGGGTGAAGATGTTGAAAACATAATTCTTTCCCTTGTCCAGAACGCTGACTATGATATTGAAAAAGCCCAGCGGGGTATTATCTACATAGATGAGATTGATAAAATATCCCAGCGGGGTGACAATCCCTCCATCACCCGTGATGTTTCAGGGGAGGGAGTGCAGCAGGCCCTTTTAAAGATCATTGAGGGAACCACTGCAAGCATACCGCCAAAGGGCGGGAGAAAGCATCCCCAGCAGGATTTTGTAAAGGTGGATACTTCAAATATCCTTTTTGTTTGCGGCGGGACATTTACAGGGCTTGAAAAGGTTGTCCAGAGGAGAATCAGCAGTAATACAATGGGGTTTGGCGCAAAGGTTTCAAGCAAGCGTGATAAAACCATAGGCGAGCTTCTTGAACAGCTTAAGCCAGAGGACCTCATAAAATTCGGTCTGATTCCTGAATTTCTCGGAAGACTTCCCATTGTAACATCTTTAAGTGAATTAAATGAATCTTCCCTTATAAGAATTTTAACAGAGCCCAAAAATGCCCTTGTTAAACAGTATGAGCGTTTATTTGAATTTGAGGGCATAAAGTTGAAATTTACTGATGAAGCTCTTATAGCCATGGCAAAAGAAGCTGTGAAACGTAAATCCGGTGCAAGGGGTTTAAGGGCTATCATGGAAGAGACCATGCTTGAGATTATGTATGAAATTCCTTCAATTGAAAATGTCAGTGAGTGTGTTATTGAAGAGGATGTTGTGATGAAGCATGAGGAGCCGATTCTTTTGTTCAAGCAGACAAAAAAACAGGCATGATTTGAATAACTGCCAAGAGGCAGAGCTGGATTGCCCCAGATTTGCCTCTTAACAAAAAATGAAACTCTTATAATTCAAGGTATTTTACAGGAGTTTCATATTAAAAAAAACCAGGTGAAATCCGTTAATGATAAATATTTCTAAATTTTTCACATCCGACGACGATGATAATCAGAAATCAAGTGAGATTGAAAATAAAAAATATGTTCTCCCCCTTGTTCCTTTAAGGGATATGGTGCTTTTCCCACACATGATAACACCTGTTTTTGTTGGAAGAAGCAGTTCAATCAAAGCCCTTACAAGGGCTCTTTCCGATGATAAAAAAATTTTTCTTGTAACGCAGAATGATCCTGAAATACTCAAGCCAAAGGTTACAGATATTTATCATGTTGGAACCGAAGCAGTAATTACACAGCTTCTCCGCCTGCCTGACGGCACGGTTAAAGCACTTGTGGAAGGGTCTTCCCGCGGTAAGATAATGAACATTAAAGAAACTGATGAAGGATATGTGGCTGTTGAATATTCACCTGTTCCTGATCAGCCCATGGAAAAAGTTGCAACCGAAGCCGCAATAAGGGTTATAATTGAAGCATTTGGAAATTACGCAAAGGTTTCAGGGGCTGTTTCAAGCAGTCTTTTAAAAAATCTTTCAGCCCTTACCCTTGATCCATCAAAACTTATTGATACAATTTCCGCCCAGATGCCGTTTAAATTGTCCGACAAGCAGAAACTCCTTGAAACCGGGGATATTGAAGAAAGATTTGTTCTGCTTTTAAAGCTCATTGAAGAGGAAACAGAAGTTTTTGCCATGTCCCAGAAAATCAAGGGCAGGGTAAAAAAACAGATGGAGAAGCTTCAGAAAAAGCACTATCTCAATGAGCAGATGCGGGCAATTAAAAAAGAGATGGGTGATGAGGAAAGCACCCAGCCTGAACTGAAGTCCCTTGAAAATCAGATTAGACGTAAAAGGATGTCCAAAGAAGCTGCAGGCGTTGCACGCAAGGAATTTGACAAGCTTAAAATGATGCCTCCCATGTCTGCTGAAGCAACTGTTGTCAGGAATTATATTGAATGGCTGATAAGTCTTCCCTGGTTTAGAAAAACCAGGACAAATATGAATCTTGATGAAGCTGAAAAGATTTTAAACCAGGATCATTACGGCCTTGAGAAACCAAAGGAAAGGATTCTTGAATACCTTGCCGTACAGATTCTTGTAAAGAAAATAAAAGGCTCAATCCTCTGTCTCGTAGGGCCTCCCGGAGTGGGTAAAACCTCACTTGCAATGTCAGTTGCAAGGGCAACGGGCAGGGGTTTTGCCAGAATTTCACTTGGAGGGGTAAGGGATGAAGCTGAAATAAGGGGTCACAGAAGAACATATATCGGCGCCATGCCGGGAAAAATTGTTCAGGCCATAAGGAAAACAGGCTATAATAATCCGGTTTTCTGCCTTGACGAGGTTGATAAGATGAGCATGGATTTCAGGGGAGATCCTTCTTCTGCTCTTCTTGAAGTTCTTGACCCTGAACAGAACACAACTTTTAATGATCACTATCTTGATATTGATTATGATCTTTCCGATATTCTTTTCATTACCACGGCAAACACCCTGCATGAAATTCCGGCTCCACTCCAGGACAGGATGGAAATAATACACATCCCGGGTTACACTGAACAGGAAAAGGAAAAAATTGCAAAGGGATTTTTAATTCCCAAGCAGTTAAAACAGAACGGTCTTGATGATACCGATGTTACATTTTCAAAAAATACCATTTTTGCAATCATCAGGGAATATACAAGGGAAGCAGGGGTGAGGAATCTTGAACGTGAAATTTCTTCCATTTTAAGGAAAATTGCAAGGCAGATTGTCCAGACCGAAAAGAGAAAACCGCACACCATAAGTGTCAGATCCCTTCATAAATATCTCGGCCAGCCCCGATTTCGGAATAATATGCTGGAAAAAAAGGACAGGATCGGTATTGTCAACGGACTGGCATGGACCCAGGCCGGCGGGGTGCTTCTTACAATTGAAACCGTCACCATGCCGGGTAAAGGTCATGTATCTGTTACCGGTAAACTTGGCGATGTGATGAAGGAATCGGCAAGTGCAGCAGTGAGCTATGTAAGGTCAAGAAGCAGTGATTTAAAAATAAGAAAAGATTTCTACAAGGATCTTGATATCCATATTCATGTGCCGGAGGGTGCAATTCCAAAGGACGGTCCATCTGCAGGAATTACAATGTGCACAGCCCT